>NZ_PSQF01000025.1:0-36519 GCF_003324125.1 Subdoligranulum sp. APC924/74
TTTTGGCAACGCAGATGCCGTGCCGCAGCCGCCGGAGCGGTGCTTAAGCCGTCAGGCGGGAATTGTGCGGTGTTGCCTTATGTCCATAAGTAGCTTTCATGTGTATTCAGATTGCTGAAAATGCGTAATACATTAGTAAAACGTCACAAAAATCGAATGCAAATTTTGTAGTGGGTTACGCGCTTAACCTTTGTAAATTTCACATTTATCATGTACCATATAATCATAATGCCACAGAAGAAGGAATGGAAATGACACAGAACAGGATTAGAATCGTAGATGTTGCAGATTTATGAAGTTTTTGCCAGGAAAGAACATTCGGATTCCAGAGGATATCCAGATTATCGGCTTTGATGATGCAAGTAAGGAAAGCAATCCTTCCCTCACAACGATTCATCAGGAAGCAAACTTAAGGCAATTGAATGTCTGGAGGCAATGCGCGATGGAACAGAATATAAGCCAGAAATCGTGTTGCCGGTTGATTTAATAAAAAGGGAAAGTACGAGGAAATTATAATGTCAAAGTTTTTGAAATCGTTGTGTAAAATAGCAATTCCTGTCACATTGCAAAGTATGCTGCAGTCATCATTTTCAATTGTTGACCAGATCATGATCGGGCAGTTAGGTGAAACAAATATATCGGCAGTTGGATTATGCGGTAATTTTTCACTGATTTTTTCAGTGATGATTGGTGCAGTAAGCACGGTTGCCGGGATATTAATTGCTCAGTTTATTGGTGCGGAAGAAAGCAAAGAGGCATGGTGCAGTTTTGATGTGAGCCTCATCTGCGGAATTATAATGTCAGTATTGTTCCTGCTTGCAGCTGGAGTTTTTCCGTCGCAGATTCTTGGACTGTATACGAAAGATATGAGTATTGTAAATACTGGTACGGTTTATTTTAGAATCGTAGCGCTTTCTTATATTCCAATGGCTGTCAGCAATATTTTATCCTCATGGCTGCGCTGTAAGGAATATGCCACGATACCATTTCTGGCAAGCTTTGGAGCAGTTATTGTAAACACAGGACTGAACTATCTGCTGATATTTGGAAAATTTGGATTTCCCTATATGGCAATAAAGGGAGCTGCGATTGCCACACTTATTTCGCAGTTGTTTAATCTTGTATTTATTGTTATCGGATTTGTCTTATGTATCAAAAAAGATGGAGATAAACCGGTATTGTCTCTACATTTTAAAAAAATCACAATCAGGGATTATCTGATAATGATTATGCCGATTCTGGTCAGTAAGTTTTTATGGAGTCTCGGGCAAAATGTAGAGTCTGCTGTTTATGGACATCTTGGCACATCAAACCTTGCAGCCTATACACTTACCGGTCCGATACAAGCGCTTATCGTAGGGGCACTTAGTGGATTGTCTGCGGCTGCCGGTGTGATGATCGGCAAAAGGCTTGGTAGGAAAGAATATAATGAGGCTTACACAGAATCAAAGAAGATTATGTATGCAGGCTTATTTGGTGGAGTAGCAGTATCAGCTTTGCTCATTCTTTTGGCTGGAGCATATACCGGATTATATCGTGTTGATGACAGCGTAAAAGAGCTTGGAAAGACGCTGCTCATCGTATTTGCCCTGTATGCTCCGGTCAAGGTGGAAAATATGATCCTTGGCGGAGGCATTATAAGAAGTGGCGGCAACACAAAAACCATTATGATTATTGATATTATTGGCACATGGTGTATCGGAATTCCACTGTGTCTGCTTGCAGCATATGTATTCAAGTGGGGAATTGTTGGTGTGTATACATTGCTTACCACGGAGGAATTGTTCAGGCTTGCTGTATCGTTAATTATCTTTAAAAGGCGTAACTGGATCGTTAGTTTATGCTGATTTACTTCTTGCAGGACTTTTACGACGAGATTGCCGACCAAATCTTCAAACTCCGGGAACAGCGAGAAAAATGTACGGTCAATACTGCTGCCAGAGACGCACAGATTGCCCGCATCAACGAGCTGCAGGACTTTCATCAAACAGCCCCCTGCTCGCTTAAGCATAGACGCACAAATGCCTCACAGCTGGTTTTAAATCCAGCCGTGAGGCATTTTTCAACTATTTATTTCTTTAAGAACTTTGCAATTTCATCAACGAGTTCCGGGTGCCATGAATCGGAATTTAATACACCTTTATGCCACATCGAAAACTTAGCACCGGCATCCGTTGTGCCCCAACCATTGCCGTAATGAATAAGCAATCCCATTTTTTCCATGATTTTGTTTAGAGCATTTACGCTTTTAACATCTAGTCCCACATCCTGCAGTTTTTTACAATTTCTCTTTTGTACAAATCACCCTTGTAATTATAAGGCATAGTTTCACCAACCTCAGCACATTATCGAATAATCAAGTTTAATCGTTATCGTTCTGAGCAGATGAAGTTAACTCCATCATCTTTTGTGCGTATGTAGCTCCATCAATTTCTTCATCAGCATACTGTCGCATAAGCTCATCAATCTGTTCTTTTAACTCTTCTCTAGTCATCTTTTCGCTCCCTTAAATTATTTGTTATAGTTTCTAAAGTCTTCTTCTGATTCATAAATATCATCAGCGGAAATACTATTCTTATGACCGCATTCGGTACACTTCCACACATAATGATGGTCATCAAATCCCGGTTGGTCATTCAAATAAGCATTACAACGGTCACAGTACCAATCAATTTCCGGAAATCTTTCACTCATCTTCGCTACCTCCTTTTTCATCTGGATGTGCAGCATCATATTCTTTAATACCATTTATGATTTCTGCTTTTGCTTTTTCTATTTCGGTTTCGTTGTTCTTCTTTCTCGATTTGAAATAGTCAACAACTTTAATAGTTGCCGCAGTCAATAATGAAGCACCAACTGCCGCTACTCCAAGCCAAGGCAGCATCTCCATTTTACCTGCCTCTTTGCTTACAAGCTCCAGCATTTCAACATACTTTTCTGGGCCTCCTGCTGCTTTTGCAGCTTTTGATAATTCTGCATAATCCCAATTCTGAGCCATACTATTCCTCCTCTTGACTTTTAGTCTTTTCATCTAGCTCTTTTATAAGTCTTTCTGCTTCATTAATACGCTGTTGTTCTTCGTCAATCTCTTCCTGAAGATGCTTGATATTCTTTTTCTTTCTAGCAATAATTTCTTTGGACGATTGGATATTGTCTAACAACAACTTACGTATTTCTGAAGTATTAACGTGAGCATTTTTTATCTCATCATTCTTTATAAGCTGTTGAGCAAGAATGCCTCCAACAATCGCAGCTATAGCTTTTACTGCACATATTCCTGAATGCGTTTATAGGTCGGATGCTCCTTAACCGCTCCGGTTTCCACTTCCATTCTGACCTCAACCGTCAGTGGATTTGTTTCCCGTGACAAAAGGACAACCGTCTCTATATGTGAATCATTGTCCAAACTCAAGCTCATATCTTCCGCAATGACTGGAAGCCTGAATTTGATGGACTTGAGCCACTGACCGTTGGACTGCCGTTCCTCGTAAATCTGAACCTCGGAAAGCAGCGATTCCATGAGCTGCCGCTTTTCCTGATCGTCCATGACGGAATAGAGCTTATCAAAGTAAATCAGCACCTTGTAGATGTTGTCGCCTGTCAGCTTTTCCGCCTCAATCGCCATTTTCTTGGCTCTGGCAGCAACGAGCTGGTTTTCTGTATCCTCGATCTTATCATACATCTTGTAAAGCCGGTCATCAAGGTCTGCTTTGCGTTTGATGTAGTGCTTATCGTCCGGATCGAGGGAATCAATTTCATCCATCAGCCGTGCCTTTACTGAATAGCTCTGGCGAAGCTGCTTTTCATGCGCTGCGATCTCCTGCTCAATGGAAGAGGTATCCACCTTCATGCTGATTTTTTCCTGCATCATGGCAGCGAACTTCGGATTGCTTACCAGTTTTACGATAACCTCCGCAACGGCACTGTCCAATAGTTCTTCATTGATCTGTTTCTTGAAATCGCATTTATGTCCGTGCGTCATTGTACGATGCTTACAGCCATAGTAATAAAAATCCTTGTATTTTGAGCCGTCCGCCTTATGTTTGATGCTTTTGTTTCCGTACATTCCCACACCGCAGACCGGACATTTTACAATACCGGACAGCAGATGAATTTTGGTGTCCTTACCCCTGTTGACGTGTTCGTATTTCTCCGCTTGCGCCAGCAGCTTGACCTGCGCCTCGTGCCATAGTTCTTCGGAAACGATTCCCTCATGCAGACCATCCACCAGCAGATAATCGTCCTGTTCCACCAGCCGGTAATCATTTCGGGTGCCATGCACCTTTTCCGTCCGGCGTCTGCCATAGGCGATTTTCCCGCAGTATACCGGATTTTTTAGAATTCTGCGGATCAGTGCTGCATCGAATAAGGGATTTTTTCCGTTTTGCCTTTGAATTTTGTGAATCCCGTGGGTTGCAAGGTATTTTGCAAGACCGTTTGCACCGGTATCCGTATGTACATACTGGTCAAAAATCACGCGGATTGCCGCTGCTTCTTCCTCATTGATGAAAAGCTGTCCCTTTTCCAGCCTGTAGCCATATGGCGCAAAACCGCCGTTCCATTTTCCCTCACGGGCTTTCTGGATTCTGCCCTCCATCGTCTGCACACGGATGTTCTCCCGCTCAATCTCTGCAACCGCTGACAAAACAGAAATCATCAGCTTTCCCGCATCCTTGGAGGAATCGATCCCATCCTCCACGCAAATCAGGTTAACGCCAAAGTCCTGCATAACCTGCAAAGTGGACAGCACATCTGCCGCATTTCTGCCGAAACGGGAGAGTTTGAACACCAGCACATAGGACACGCCGTCTTTACCGGACTTGATATCCTCCATCATGCGGTTAAACTCTACACGCCCTTCAATGGACTTGCCGGATTTACCGGCATCCTCGTATTCGCCCACAATCTCATAGTCATTGAACTCGGCATAGGCTTTCATTCTGGATTTCTGTGCATCCAGAGAATATCCGTCAATCTGCATGGCGGTGGACACGCGCGTATAGATATAGACTTTTATCTTTTCTTTTTTCATCATGTCTTCTCCGCCTCAGCCTACTTTTTATCTGTTTTATGCTCCAACAGCTTGATGGAATCCAGATAATCGCGCTCAACTTCGCTGAGGGTACGGGCTTTGTATTTTCTGTACTCGCCGGTTGCCTTGTCGATAGCCTGCTTATGGCTGACGCTTCCGTTGCCAATCAGCAGCTGCTCTCCACTCATGGTCAGAATCCGATCAAGATGCTCTGACCAGTCCTGCATGGTCATTGCCCGCTCCCGCTCCGCCTGTCGTTCCGCAAAATCCAGATATCCGGACACAAGCTGCCCCATAGCACGAAGCTCTTTCTCGTTCAGATAGTTCTTGGCAACTACCGCCTCTTTCAGCGTGGGCTGATTGCCCGCAAAGGTGGTCAAGCCCATAAATTCTTTCTCCGCATCGGCGCGTGTGTAAATGACCTCCGCCGCGGTTTGTCCATGAATGGCATAATGAATCTTGTTTTGGACTTTCTTGAAAAACTGAACGGAGATTTCCGCCTTGGGATCATAGTCAATACTGGTCGCGTAGATTTCAAGCACCTGACGGTAAAACACCTTTTCGGAAGCGCGGATATCGCGGATACGCTCCAGCAGCTCCTTGAAGTATCCGCCGCCGCCCAGATTTTTCAGGCGCTCATCATCCAGAGCAAAGCCTTTTCGCATATACTCCTTCAAAATTCCTGTTGCCCAAATACGAAACTGCACACCGCGCTGAGATTTCACACGGTAGCCGACAGAAATGATAACATCAAGATTATAGTAATCGACATCATACACTTTTCCGTCGGCGGCAGTATGGGCAAATTTTGCCCATACTGCTTCCTTTTGAAGCTCTCCTTCTTTGAAAATGTTTCGCACATGCTTGCCAATCACACTTCTATCACGCTGAAACAGCTCTGCCATCTGGTCAATGGACAGCCAAACCGTATCGCCGTCAAAGGTCGTTTCGATCTTTGTTAAGCCATCCTCTGTGGTATAAATCATCATTTCAGAATTGTTCTGCTCATTCTCCCAGCGTTCCATGGTCACTTCACCTCGTTTTCTGCCATTGCAGGAGCTTTTGCTCCTGCAATGGCGGTTTGGACACTTATTTCATGACAATTATATCATGCTGCTTTCACGGGTTCAATATCGTTTTCGTGAATCATCTCATCTGCCCCGTCTTTTTCAGGCACGGCTTCCTCTATGACAAGATCGGGCAGCGCATCAAGATTCAGAACCAAGGCATACTTTTCAATCAAATTTGCCAGCAAAGCGGCGAAGCCGCTCCATTCATCTACCATAGGCAGTCTCCCTCTCTTTCTCCGTTCTGTGCGTATATGCCGCCAGCACTTCCTTCGGAATACGATCCAGCACGGCGACGGCATCCT
Organism: Subdoligranulum sp. APC924/74; assembly: GCF_003324125.1. Taxonomy (NCBI): domain Bacteria; kingdom Bacillati; phylum Bacillota; class Clostridia; order Eubacteriales; family Oscillospiraceae; genus Subdoligranulum; species Subdoligranulum sp. APC924/74. Next base: position 6,405 of record NZ_PSQF01000025.1, read on the forward strand.
CATAATCCCGGTGCAGCTTGGCATCGGCCAGCTTTTTCAAGGTACTTTCCTTCGTAGCTTTGTCCAGCGACTGCGCCAACTGCTCTGTTTTCTTTTTCAGCTTTTTGTTCTCGGCGGTCGTGGCGGTAAACGCTGTATTGTACTTTTTCAGCGTCGTGTGCATCTGCTCCACAGTCGGGATATACTTGTCCAAAAATGCACCGATCTCTGCTGCTTTTCCTTTGGCATTGAACGCATTGACACCTGCAAGCAATTCTTCCAGCTTGGCCTTCTGCTTGGTCAGGCGGGTCATCTCCTTGAACACCCGTGGTGGGATATGGTCGCGTCCGGTTTCGCTGGCGCTCTCGCCTCGCTCCAAATCCGGGTATTTTTTGACCATATGCTCCCAAAATCTGTCCTGCCATTGCGTTAGCTTCTTCTTGTTGCCTACGATTTCTTTGGCACAGAGCCGCCCATCCGCTGTCAGCGGGACAAAAGAAAGGTGCATATGGGGCGTTTTCTCGTCCATATGCACCACGGCGGATATAATGGTTTTCTGGTCTTGGTGTTCCCGGATGAAATCCAGCGCCTCCTGAAAATAGGCTTTGATTTCAGCTTTCTTCTTACCCTTGAAGAACTCTGGCGTTGCGGTCACAAGAGCCTCCACCAGCCGCACACTGTCCGAACGGGTGCGGCAACCGGCGTCCTTGATCTGCCGCTCTGCCTCTGCACGATATTTGTGCTCCGGTTCGAGCAGATGAAAGTTCAGACAGCTGCGGCTCTTGTCGATATCCGGATTGCTGGCGTATTCGTCTTTTGTGCGCTCATTGTGCGCCTCAATATTAGAAATTTCCGGTCCTTTATACTTTGCAAAGCGGAGAATCGCAAACTGTGGCTTACTCATTTATTTTTCCCTCCGTTTCTGCCAGATCAGTTCATAACCCAGCGCGTCGGCAAGCTCGACGACCTCTTTATAGCGGATGCTCTCCCGCTGCAACTTGGCGGACAAATTGGAAACGCTGTCCGACCAGCCATATTCATCATGTAACAGGTCAACAACTTCCTGCATGGTAAAACCGGCGCGAATGATCTGCGCCTTGATTTCATTGCGTACACTCATATTCAAATCCCCTCCAAAATTCAGATAATGAAAAAGCGAAGCCGGTACGCCATTCGGCGCATCCGCTTCGCTGCATCGTGAAAAAAGCCTTACTCTCAAATCCGCTCAAAATCGCCGTTATGATGTCCTGTCCACAGGTGACACCTATCGACTTTTCTGTTCCGAGTGACTTCGCTCTAAAGCGTATGATTTCCCGCGTTTCCGCGCACCCATGTTGTTGTTCCGAGAAGTGTGATTTCGTGAAAGCATTTCTGCCATCAGGCAAATAATTTACGGATTTTACTTAGCTTGATTTCGTGCCCAAAAATATAGGCTCTGCCAGTCAGAGTTTTTCATATAGCGGCGTTTTGGGAAAAACGCTGCGTACATACGTACACGGCGCAGTCGCAGAAAATTTATCGTCAATCCTCCGGTACGTACGTACGCTCTGAGACATCAGAAAACCCATTTATATTAGGTTTCGCAATCGCTTCAATCCCGAAGAAGCCCCATACACGCCGTCCGGCAGCATTGGTGATCTTGTTGCAGTATTCAAGATTGTACTTGCTTTGGTTCGCAATCACACTCTCGCTGAAGCTGCGGCGCTTTAACGGTGTCAGATTATTTTCCTCACACCACATCCGGTAAATTTCGTACAAGTCTTTAGAGCTGATGGTGCAGTCCGCCTTCAGCCGGATATAGCCCTCGGATTCCAGAAAATCAAAGACGTTATTGTTATCTCGCTTCACTGCCTCCCGGTTATCCCGTGTGCGCTGGCTTTCCGTGAATTTGAAGTTGTTGGCGGCAAGCCGCTTCAAGCCCTCAAACGCCCAGAGGAAAATCCCCTCGGCTTCGGCTTTCATCTTTTCGGCAAGGTCAGGATCATCTATCCGTCCCGCAGGCTTTTCCTTGGTAGTCAGCACAAGCTGTCGGCGGTAAAATCCATCGCTCCGGTCATATAGCGCTTGCAGATCGCCGTTGGAGAACGCCAGCAGGCGGGCAAACATCCACCCTTGATAGCTCTGCTTGCCCTTGCGTTCCAGATCCATCTTACCTTGGGCGGTCACGATAGACTTGACATAGTTGGTCTGCCGCAGTGCTTCCATCCGCATATCATCATCCACGCACAGCAGAATGTGTTCCAGGTCGGCGCGGGCAAAGCGGTTTTCAGAAATTTTGCCGATGCTGCCATCCTTCATGTTGCTGCCGAGAAGCGCAACCAGCACAGCACCGATCTGTGATTTTCCTTCACCACCGTTTCCCTTAATCACCATCATGCGTTGCCCCTTATTGCTGGGAATCAGGCAATAGCCAATAAACTCCTGTAAGGTTGGAATGTCCTCTGTATAGAGAAGCCCATCCAGAAAAGAAAGCCACCGGACGGGAGCCGGTGCGTCAGGGCGGTATGCCACCGGCAGTCTGCTCCGCACAATGTTCGGTCTGCCCTCGGTAAAGCTGCCGTCCAGCTTCAAAGTACCGTTTGCCAGATGGATTCTATCTGCTTCCGGTGCAAAGTCCTCCACATGAGCCGCCAGCTTCATCACTTCCAGAATGTTGGTGATTTTGCGGGGGATATTGTTCACGGCGCAGCATTTCAGTTTCTCATAGATTTCGCCACGAAGCGGCAGATCGTCGGTCACCCTGCCGTCCGGCGTGAAGAAAGCACCGTTGGCAAAGATGATTTTCCGGCTGTTCAGAAATTCATCACAGAACAGTGCTTCATTGATATTTGTGCCGTCAAACCAGATGGGCGCGTCTAAATTAGCCGATTTCCGTTTCGTCACGGGCATCCACCTCCTTTTCCGTCCGTTTCAAGCGTTCTTCCAGCCGGTCGATCATGCCGTCCTTTTGAAGCATATCCACGGTTTTCACGCGAACCTCCAACTCCGCAAAGGTTAAAATATCTGTCAGATCCTCGATATAATCGAGCATCTGGCAGGCTTCCACAAAGCGGTCATCAAGAGTATCCTCCGGCGTTTTGGGTGCGTACTGCACCTTCCAATGCTCCAAAAGATGCAGGTAATCGTACAATATCCGTTGACAATGTAGTTCCTCTTTCTGGAACGCCTCTGCCAGCGGATATTTCGGCTTCCGCAGCGCTGCCGCGGCCGGGGGCTTGTCCGGGTCGATCCCAAAGTCATACGCCAGCTTTTTCGCTGCGTCATAGCTGCTCAGGTTGAACAGCTTTGCCACAAGGTCGATCACGTCACCAGTTGCCCCACAGCCAAAGCAGTAAAAGTAATCCTCGTTCAGCTTCATGCTGGGTGTACGGTCATTGTGGAAGGGACAGCAGACCATGTTGCCACGGTTCACTTCCAGTCCGTAGTATTCGGCAGCCTCTTTTACGGAAAATCCCATCTTGATTTGTGTAAATAAATCCATACCTGTTTCCTCCTGTAAAATAATTGAACTTCGCCGTTCTACTCGATGCCGTTCCTGCCCGAGTCCTTACCCCGGCGTTGCCTCTTCCTTGGTACGCGGAATGCGGTACTTCTCCGGAAGCATATCCTCATCGGACGATCATGAAATTTTCAAGGTGCTGCGTGGTTTACGTCTAAATTTTAGTAAGAAAACAGGCTCTTTCCCGTATATCCGAGAGGTAGGAAAAGCGTGGAGAAAGTCGGATTTTCCACGCTCTTAGACAAAAGCGAAAAAGCATGATATAATACAGAAAAAGCTGCAAAGGAGGCTGGTGTATGCAGGTTAAGCTGACAATGGGGGAACGTTTGAAGGATTTACGAACAGCACAAAAGCTGACGTTGGAGCAGCTTGCCGCCGAGGTGGGTATCTCGAAATCCGCACTTGGCAAATATGAATCGGATAACGGCAAGGACATCAGCCCGTACAGCATTCTGTTGCTGGCTGACTATTACGGTGTTTCCTGCGACTATCTGATGGGACGGACGGAAACAAAAAATCACCCAAACACAGCTCTGCATGAGCTGCATTTGAGTGATGCTTCGATTGATGTATTGAAAGCGGGCAAGTTCAACCACCGGCTGCTGTCGGAGCTGATCTGCCATAAAGATTTCCAGCGCTTTATGCTGGATGCTGAGATTTACGTTGACCGAATCGCAGATATGCGCGTCAACGATATGAACGCCGTGCTGGAAGCCATCCGGCAGATGGCATTGATGAAAAATGGCGGCGAGGAAAATGACCTGCACCTGCGGACGCTGGAAGTGGCGCAGATTCGGGAAGATAAATATTTCGGAAGCCTGATTGCGGATGATCTGAAAGGTATCCTCCGTGATATTCGAGAGCAGCATCGCCCTGACACCATGACTGCGGATGAAGTCTCCTTTGCAGAAAATATGCAGAACCAGTTGCGGGAGGCAATGAACTTTGAGGGCAGTTCCGAGGAAAAGCAAATCCGTGCGTTCATGGCAACGATTGGGCTTGATTATGACACACTCACGAAGGAAGAATTTGTCTCAATCATCAGCGGGCTTAAAAAGTCCAAGTACCTGAAAAGCCCCATCAGCCAGCGAGGGAAAACGACTATGACCCACGGCAAGGGAAAACGGAAGAAACGTTGAAACCGGAGCGGCGCGGCGGCGAGACGAGGGGTTTTATATGCCTTTCCTTCCTTTTCCGGCCAGTCGGATTTTGCTTCTCAAAAATCCTGCGTTTGTGCCGTAACCCCCGTCACAAAATCCACCTGTCCTACTGCCGCGAAAAAGCGTTTGTTGCCACACTCTGCCGCACCGCAGAGTATGCCGCCAACCCCTTTCCCGCGTCAGCCGGAAGCAAAGGTATAACACACTAGACTTTGCAGAGCAAAATCGTGTGCCAACAGGGATGCTGCGCGCCCCTATTGGAAACCCAGCGTCAAAGGAGATTGCTCCCCTCTGCACTCCCCTTGTTTTAGTCGCCTATGAAGATGCAACTATATCACAGCTTGCACATTTATAGCCTCCTAAAACATAACCTTCCACAGATTTCATCCAGTGGGGAGATGAATTCTGTGGAAGGTTTTGTTTGTTATTACCCAACTTTGCTTCAAAAGTATCGAAGTTCCAGATGCTGTAAAAATACCTAGATATTATGATTCTTACTCGATGACACCATCTGCTGTGACGATAAGCGTCGGAACCATCTACATAGTCGTTGTTGTATTTCCAGTCCTTGGCTCCGGTGTTGTATGGTGGATCGATGTAGATGCAGTCCACCTTCTCTGCGTACAGATATTCCAGCAACTGGAGCGCGTGGTAGTTGTCCGCCTCAATCAACGTATGCCAAAGGTCGCTATCTGGAGCGTTCTGAACTGCATCCAGCGGTTTTAGTGTGGGATAGATCGGCTCACCAAACTCAGCCACTACCACAAGCTCATCCAGCTTAAAGTTTTTCTGCTCGTGTGTATCTCGGCGATCGCAGAGCACTTCATCACCGTTCATCTTTACGACAGTATAGATGTCGCTAACATATCCGGTCTTCAGCGCGACCTTGGAACCAACACGAATCGGCACATCGTAGAGTGGCGTGCATTCCGGCAGATGTTCCTCGAATACGAGTCCGAACTTTTTCTGCTTCATCAATTTATTGGTTTCCTGCAAAATCCTATCCCTAAGTGTTGGATCGTTGATCTGCCGGATCAAGTCTTGTAATAGCGCCACTGTTTCCACCTCATTCTTCTGTGATCGTCTTTTCCTTTATGTGATAATCAATGCCGCGCTCTTGACAGAAAGCCGTCACCTCTGCTGCGCATTCATTGTAAAAGTGCCGTTGTCCTTCATAGGCGTTTGCTGTCTTGCTGTAATTCGTTCTGCCGAAGATGATCCTGTCGGTAAATGCTACAGCTTCCAAGATTTCGCGTAAATTCTGCTCTATCATGTTCGGTGTTGGATACGGTTCTATGCTCACCCACGTCTTGCAACCAACTTCGTGAAGCGCTCTCAGCGCTGCCAGTCGGTCTGCACAGGGAACAGCTCCCGGTTCCATCTGTTCCCGGTATGCTTCATCCAGCGTTATCAACGTGATCCCATATTCATTTTCCGGAGAAAGTTCCGCCAATTCTATGGGAAGCAATCCCTTCGTCAATGTAGTGCATTTGATACCGGCCTCGTTCAGTTTTCGGATAGCCGCAATGCTCATCTGGGACACCTCTGGATATCCTTCCATGAACGGATCTGTGGTAAAGCAAAGCTGCACAGACTGAATCTTATCTCTGAGCCTCGGTATCTCTTTATCCAGCAATTCAAGCGTGTTTGATACAAGCACCGGCTCAAGCCAGCTCTCGTAATCTTTAATTTGCCCGAATCGCTTCTTCATCAGGAATGCATAACATGGATATTTGCACCCATGTGCACACCCCTGCACGTGATTCATTGTGTAGTCACCATACTCTACCCCTGTTTGATAAAGCATGGATTTTCGTTTTATCGTCTTCAAGGTGTTTTCATCCTCCGCCTACTTGTTCTTTAATATGTAGTCTGCCATCCGCAGTGCAAGTCCCTGCGCTTTCAGACTCTCACTCGCAATGGCAAAGCAGAATAGGAACATCGGCGAGTTCCTGCTGTTCCTGAAAATCCGCGCATGCTTTGACACGCATGGAAAGATTGTCCCAAGCCGAGAGAGGATATACTCCTTTATGTGATCTGGATTTGCGTCCTTAACCATCCGTTCGCCATCGCTCTGTCCGGGCTCCGGGAACAAGTCAAAAAGCGTCATCTGGGGATCTTTCTTATAGAATTCCTTCCGCCATCCGGAATCTCCAAGCAATCGATCTATGCAATCCTCCCATTTATCGTACTTTCCGTTTTTCGGCAGCATACGTTCAAGTGCAGAGAACGGAAACAGGTACCATACGTCTATCGATTTCGTCTGTGCTACATTTTCAAGCGTAGCCCAATTTACCTGCGTCGCATATGGATCTAAGAACAGCAATCCTCTGTTATATCTCCAGTCTACGTTGCTAATAATTTCCGCGAGCTTATCATTCGCATCGCCGCAGTAAATCGTAACAATTCTCCTCATCTGCGGAAACGCGGAATTTATCATATCCTGGAGTTCTCCTGCCTTCTGAGAGTCCGCTTCTATGAAATAATAATGATCGAACTTCTTTTCAGACGCCAGTGCACGCTTAGCAGAGCCCACAAGAAACTGCCCGCCGTCACTGGTCTCGATCTCACCGGTTCCAGCAAAGGCATCTATATAAATCTTCTTAAACTTCTGATTTTGCAGTGCAATCAGGTATGCGTCCAGGTAGCTGGTGAAGATATTCAACTTCTCCTCAGTCCAATTGCCACCAAATTTCTGCGACGTTGCCATAAATTCCAACCACCTCATCTATTTGAAACTCAGTCTCAAGAAGAGAAAGAGATCACCGTTTCCTTCTTTCCTGTATCAGGATTCACAATCTGCTCAATCTTCGCGCCAAAGAAATCGGTAAGATCGCTCTTTACCTCATTACGAAATCCCTCTGACGGGAAAAACGGGTGGTTATCCAGAAGTTCCCACATCTCATCCAGAGGCACCTGCTTTCGGCCTCTAAAGCTGCGCTGCAGGTATTTCGCTATATCGATAACATACAAGCAGCTTTCATCTTCCTCTTCAGCAATCTCACCGAAAAGGTTAAATGACAACTGCCTGTTCTCAACCGAGTGCTTGGTAGAGGACTGTGCGCCAAATACCTTCCAAGCACTCTTCTTGTAGAGCTTAAAGCCCTCCTTGTTGCTCGTGCAATGAATCAAATTGTAGACGAGCGAGTTCTGCGTGTTATAGAACGGAAATGCCGATACGTAGTACCTGCGAGCTCCTTTCAGTGAATTTATGATTTCTTCCACTCTGGCCTCATAGGCCTTCTTGTCACTTCCGTAAGGCACAAGTTTCTCAAAGTCTTCCAGATAAGTGTTCTCGTACTTTGCCTTTGTCGTTTTCTTCTTGGCGCTTGTGATCGCCCGCACCGGATCTGAAACCATGTGATTAATCATAACTTCACCCCAGTTACGAAAAAACGGCAGAAGTGCTTCCCAGTCAATAGTCGCATCATATGGATCGTAGAGCAGGAAATAATGCAGGTGCCCAGTTCCATATAACTGTGGCCCGATAGTTCGGAGTAGCTCGTGCGCATCACCACAAGACGTGACAATCTTAAAATTGCGCTCATCCTGTGGAAGATGCTTTTTTAGCTCATCTACGCGCGCTTTGTGCTGTCTATTCGATTGTCAATGTACCGATGAAGGAGGAAAACTTGTCCTTCTTATTAACACTGACAAAAAAGGCAAAAAACAGGCGCATCAAATGAAACTTTATCAAAAATATTTTCCGAGCTGCTTTAAACCACGCCGGATGCTGTCCCGGACACGGCTTGGGTCTACACCTTCTACTTCAGCAATTTCATTTACCGTCATTCCCAGGTAGTATCTGGCATAAATCCTCTTTGCCTGTTTCTCCGGCAGCTTCATCACAGTAGCATAGACCTGCTCCTGAAACTGTTTTTCCTCCAAAACCATCTCCGGTGTTTGCGGCTTCAACAGCACCGCATTTTCAATGCCGTTGTCACAGTCCAGGGAGTAATGCGCCTTATAGCGATACATTTTCCGTTCATAGGCGGCCTCTGCTCGCTCGGCAGCTCGGATCGTCTCCAGCACATCTTCTGCTACTTCTACAAAGTGATCGGTTTTATAAACATCGGGATACAACTCCCGAAGGTTGATTTTCTTCATTATGTACCTCCATTTCGATTCACGGGTGATTGACAAGTGAATCGAAAGGAGGTGGGGAACGGCATCGGCAAACAACTGGATCATCTCTGAAAAAATGGCAACAAAAAACGCCAGATTTCCGCGATGGAAAACTGGCGCGCCAAAAACAACCACTATTATGCCGAATTACATAGAACGATAATGCCGATACAATATTATACTTGCCCGGAGGAGGAGCAATGCTTTTTTTAACTGATGTAGATCATGTGAGCTTTGAAAAAGCAAACGGGACACGGTAAATTAACCTCCAATCGGCTACCGTGTCCCTGCAAGTCGTCATTGGTTTGTGCAAACGCAAAGAAACGGCGGCTCTGAAAATCAAAGCCGCCGTTTCAAATGGGCGTGTCAAATTGTCTGCTCTACGACGGCTTTTTTTCTTTTGCCGTCGCCCGGCAGATGGTATCTTTATTTAGTTGCTGACTAAGGCTTTAATTTTACGGATTAAATCAAAATCCGTTTTGCAGCAGAAACCACCATAGTACAGTTTGGCTTTTTGCTCTAATGTTCTACTGTCATCGCCAGACATTCGCATTGATGTATTTCATGCAGGCTTCCTCCTTGAGATAATCGTCAAGTAACAAAGCCAGCAATTTATTTTGCGACAATTCTTACTCCATGCAAATGTCGCAATCTACTGGCTTTGCATGGAGGAATACTTCGTTGAGTTTTGTCATTAAACACCACTTCTTTCTATGCAGTAAATATTTATAATCATATCACGACAGTAGTTTATCTGCAATAACAATACACTACCCATATACGGCTTAATAACACAAATATATTTTAGATAAAAATACATCGAATTTTCCGTGATTCCCCCCATCTCTATTTTCGGTATAATCAAGCCTGTTAACCGGCATAATAAGGTTATTCCTTTGTGCAAATCGGCACGATAGAATATACTTGAGGTGAATGATTATGCCGATTGATGATTTGACTGCCTTAGGGCAAAAAATGCGGGAAGCCCGAAAGAAAAAAGACCTGACACAGCAGGAGCTTGCGGATCTGAGCCATGTATCTGTCAAGCAGATCGCCAGCATTGAAAAGGGACAAATCAATCCGTCCTATTTGATTTTGAAGGCATTGGCAAAGGTGCTTCCGCTCTCTCTGGACACTCTGATCAATCCAGATGTTTCTCCAGAAGATGAGGGAGCCAATCAGATGAAGATGCTTTATTGTAGCTGTCCGTCAGAAATGCGTGAAACCCTCTTGCACCATACACAGGAGACTGCGAAAGAACTAACAGAATTATCCGAAAAATTTGAAACGAATTGAGCCGGTGAGTGAAATTTGACTGTTTCCTCACTGGCTCCTTTCATTTCTGCAAAGAAAGGGGCAAGCAATGCCTGTGTTAATACACACAGGCCCGCAGAGAAGAAAATCCCTTTGTGATTTTCCTCTCTGCTTGCTTGTTGAGGGCAGCGCCCCCAAGCCCCTTTGAACACAGAATTTCATTCTGTGGCTGCGCGTTCTGCGAACGCTTTTGACCAGGACCAGCTTACCGCTGGTCGTGGTCTTTTTCTTTTTCAACATCCTGTTCTACCTCCATTTTCAGCACTCGATCTACATTTGCCTTTGCCGTTAAAAGCTCCCGCATTTCCTCACGGGAACGCCGGTACTCGGCATAGGTCTTTTTCTTTTCTTCCAGCAATTTCGCGTACTCCGTCTGCAACTCTTTGACCTTGGGAAGCTTCTTGACGCCCATCTCATCAAAGGCATTCTTAGCAGCCTGGTGGATCAGAATTTCTTCCTCATGTTCCTCCCGGAATTTCTTAGAGTAACCCGCTTTGCGGTATGCTACATAAGCCTCACGGGTCTTGGCATAATTTACGATGTGAGTACGCAGAACAGCAATCTCTGCCATGCGCTTTTCAGCCGCTTTGATCTGCGCCGAAAGTTCATTGTGATGTGCCGTGGCAGCCGTAGCCTTTTCTTCCAAAACCGCATACTCCAGCAGGTTATGCTCTGACAGGTAATTCATGGTCTGCGCCATTTGCTTCAGATTGAAAACTTTAGCCCATCGAGCATAGCCAGCACCTTTTCCGGCCTGCAATTTTGCCTGAATGTCCACCAGTAGATTGACCTTCGGCGGCTCCGGCTGCACGACGTTTTTTTTACGGGGCGTATGCTGTTTTTCTCCGGCCAGCACCGCACGAATTTCCGCTTCACTGTACCCGGCCCCCAGCTTGTCATCCATGCGGGCTACATTCTTCCAGCCGGGTGCTTTGAGCCGGATCGCTTTCCCGCGCCGGGATACCTCGCAGCCCATTTCGGAAAGCAGTTTCAGCAGCGCATCAAAGTCCGCTGGATTCTGCTCCAGCGCACGGTCAATCATTACTCGCAGCAGCTCTCGGTGAGAGGGCTTTGCCTGATCGCCCAGCCACTTGTTATAGCTCTTTCCGTGAAGTTTCGGATTCTCTACAATGGACAGTCCGTTTTCAATGCAGATGGTATCACTTAACCTGCGAACCGCCTTGGTACTGCCCCAAAAGTTTCGGAATTTCCGGTCATATTCTAAGCTGACCGATGACCAGATAATGTGATTATGAATGTGCGACTTGTCTATGTGAGTGCAGACCACAAAGGCATGATTGCCTTTGGTAAATCGCTTGGCAAATTCCACACCCAGCCGGTTAGCTTCTTCCGGAGTAATCTCGCCGGGGCGGAAGGACTGGCGCACATGATAGGCAATCACGTCATCTGCACCGCGCACTCGTCCGGTAGCGGCAATGTACTGCCGCTTTGCCAGAAGGAACTCTGCATCCGCAGTCCGGCTGTCACACGCATAGCCGGTAATGAACTTGCCGTTATCTGTTTTCTGTGGATTTGCTACATAGTCGATGATGTCACTGATTGCCCGACTTTCTGTGCGACCCTTGCCAACATGAAGCGGCATGATTCTTGTAGTTGCCATAATAGAAGGCCCTCCTCTCATAAATATTTTTTCGCTGAACTCTTTGCTTCTATCGTTGCAATAACTTTCTCCGCTGGGTATAATAAAAAAGAACATTCTACAACCTCAAAGGAGGGATTTTATGATAGAACAGCTCATTGCCGAAGCAACGGAATGTGATTTCAAAGTTGCTCTCGAAACAAAAAAGCCAAAAAGCTGGTTAAAAAGTGTCAGTGCCTTTTCCAATGGGATCGGCGGCACTCTGTTTTTCGGAGTCTCTGATGACCGGGAGCCTATTGGCTTGTCAGATGTTCAAAAGGATGCTGAAGCGATCAGCCGCTTAATCAAAGAACGTATCACACCATTACCGCAGTTTATCTTAAAGCCATTGCAGGAAGATGGTAAAAACCTGTTGGCTCTGGAGGTTTCTCCCGGCCGTAGCACCCCATATTATTACAAGGCAGACGGCGTGATGGAAGCATATATCCGTGTTGGAAATGAAAGCGTAATTGCCCCTGATTACATTGTGAATGAACTGATCTTAAAGGGAACCAATCAGTCCTTTGATACCCTAACAACAGACGCGGTAAAAAAGGATTACAGCTTTACACTTCTGGAAGCAACCTATCTGGAACGGACTGGTCTCCGCTTTGAGCCATCCGATTATGTTTCCTTCGGTTTGACTGATAAAAATGGACTCCTGACCAATGCCGGAAAACTCATGACCGATCAGCACACGGTTTATAACTCCCGTATGTTCTGTACCCGGTGGAATGGCTTGGAAAAAGGCTCTATCTTTGATGATGCGCTGGACGATAAAGAATACGAGGGAAATTTGATTTATTTACTGAACAGCGGCAGTGAATTTATTCGCAATAATTCCAAAGTCCGTTTTGTCAAAAAGGCACAGTATCGTGTAGACAAGCCGGATTATGCGGAACGAGCTGTGACAGAGGCTCTTGTTAATGCGCTTATCCATCGTGATTATATTGTGCTTGGCAGCGAAATCCATATTGATATGTTTGATGATCGGGTGGAAATCACATCTCCGGGCGGTATGTTTGGCGGCGGCTCAATTCAGGAATACGATATTTACAGTATCCGTTCCATGCGACGAAACCCTGTGATTGCTGACCTGTTCCACCGCATGAAGTACATGGAACGCCGTGGAAGTGGCCTACGCAAAATCGTCAGTGAAACTGAAAAGCTGCCTGGATACACAGAGGCATATAAGCCAGAATTTTCCTCAACAGCGACAGATTTCAGAGTTATTTTGAAAAATGTGAATTACCATCTTAGTCAGAAAGACTTAGTCAGTGACCAAGATTGTGACCAAGTTAGTGATCAAGATAAATCACAGGACATCCTACACGCAGTCTTGGATTTTTGTATAACAGAAAAAAGCAAACAAGAAATTTGCTCGTTTATTGGTTATCGAAATCTCACTTATTTTACAAGAAAATATTTGAATCCTCTACTGGCAAGTGGCCAGCTTAAAATGACTATTCCAGATAAGCCAAACAGTCGAAAACAAAAATATATTACAGTTCGTTCCGAATAAACAGCGAAGCAGGGCATTGGGTCTCATCTCCCATTGTCCTGCTTCTTTTCATTCCAGATTATATTCACATCATTTACCCATACATCCAATCCTGGATCGCAAATTTCAAATCCTGTACCTTACCCAACAGCCAGATCGCCGCAAGCGGCAATCCCATCGGGCTAATCAAAAAAGCTATAACCAGCAAAATCGCACCATTCTGCGGGGAATAGGTAATAAGCACAGCCACGCCAAGCAGAGCAATTACCGTGCTGAGTAGACCAAGCACCAGACCAGATATGTAGATCAGCCCCGTGCAGAGCCAGACAAAAAGCGTCAACACCAAAAAGACCGGTGCAGTTACGATCATCAGCAGGCATTTCAAAATCTTCATTCCAGTTTCTCCTTCCAACGCTCCAGATGCCGTTTGCACAGGGCATCCGCTTCTCTCTCATCATTTTCCGTCAACTCCCGCCTGCCTTTGGTCAGTTCAATCTCCACATAAGTCCGGTAATCATCGGCTAAGAGGTCGAACAGTTCCTTGGGAGTATGGCACACCTCGCCGGTGCAATAGTGAAAGTCCTGGTCAAATTCCACCCTTACACATCCGTGACGGCTGATATAAACTTCGATGGTCTCGTCTGCGGCCAGGTAGTCCGCAAAAATCTCCAGCACCTTTTCAAAGGTCAGCATCTGTTTTCACTCCTTTGCTACGCTTCTTATTCTACTCATATTATCCGGTACGGACAGACAAAAGACAAGGATACCGCCAAAAAGAAAAAGCGGAGGAAGGCGCGGCGAAGAAACGCCGTTCCTCCCTCCGCAGATGGGGTATTTGTCCCGGTTACGAAAGTTTGGAGAGTTGTGTCAGTATCTCTTTAACTCCGTCCCATAACTGTTCCTGCCGCTGGGATATATCCTCCAAATCGACATCATAAATCCGCCCGGTCTCATGCACCTTGCGGGTCAGCTGGTTTAAGTTGTTGCTGCTCCGGCGCAGCAGGGATACCAGTTCTTTCAGTTCCGGCAAATCCAGCTGCACCACATAGCCGTCCACAGCCATTTTCCGCAGATAGGCGCTCAGGTTTTTTGTCCCAAACTGTGCCATTTTCTGCTGAATCAACTCCATTTCATCAGCGGATACCCAAAACAGAACCGGCACATCCCGCTTGCGCTTGGGGCTGCTCATCGCTCCGGCTCCTGTTTCTTCGGGGCGGCAGGCTTATGGGCAGGCGGTTCCTGTTTGAGCTTTTGCAGGACAGAACTTTTCTGCTGTTCCTGCATGGTTTTTCTGGCCTGCCTGGTAAACAGATCGGTCAGACCGGGATTGACCCCATCCACAACCAGATAGGCGCAGTGGCGGGAAGCGCCGCTGTCCTCCGGCATGGGAATGGTTTTTGCCCAGGCTTTATTGTCCTGAGAGATACGCCCGTCATGGTTCTTGTGCTGGATGGTGTTTGCAAGAATGAACTGTACCCGTTCCGCCCCGAACTTTTCCAGCACATCTTTGACCGCCGCCTCCGTATCCAGCCGGTTCTCTGCATAGTGGGCGCTGATGGTCTGCTCAATGGCTTCTTTGCAGGCGCTGTTCGCCTGATACGAACGGTTATATTGTGCCATCTCTCCATGCTCGGACGCATAGGCGGCAGAATGGGGGTAGAGAGGGGCAGTTCGTAATTCTTCCTGCGCCTTGCACACATCATCGGCACGGTTTTCAATGCTGTCCCGGATCACATCCATGTAGCCGGTCTCCAGCTTTTCAAAATAACGGTACACATCAGCCAGCGGCGAGGGGGAATCCAAAAGCGCCTGTGCCTGTGCGTCGGTCAGCTCCAGCTGCTCCATCGCCATCACGATGTCCTCCCGGACCGTGTACTCATAGGTGTGGTGCAGGATTTCCTCCGGGGGCTGGCTTTTCAGCCAGTCCCGGAATTTATCCTGTTCATCAGACATTTTCTCATAAAGAGCTGTATTCCAATCTGTTGCATTCATAATCATCGTACCTCCTCGTGTTGTTTTGGTTTCTTTTCAAGGCTGCGTGGCGGCACAGGGCGTTTCAGGCTGTCCAGCACCGATGGCCGCGCACTCTTGGCAACCACAGTTTCCGGCTGGGCATGACCCTTGCCGTCAATGTTCAGCAAGGTGTCCAGTTCCACCAGACGGGCGGACTTGACCCGCAGATCGTCCTCAAAGGGGAACGGCTTTCCTACTTCCTCCTTGGCTGCGGCCTGCTGCTGGTAAAGGTTCTCCAGCTGATTTTTGACCGCTTCCAAACGCTGGGGCATCTGCGCCAGTGCGTTGTCGATACGGGTAAGATTTCCGCGCGGATCTGTACCAAGGGTTACCCGGTGGGTCATCTGTCCTTTCAGCAGGAGCGTATACTCCTGTTTCCAAGCGGAAAATTCCACGGATATGGCATAGCCCCGGTAGCTGCCGATCTGCACCGGATCGGAGGTTTTGACCTCCTTGCAGGCATCCAAAAGGGCTGCGCCGGCGTTCTCCTTATCGGTCAGCAGATCACCCCGGATTTCCATACCAGCAAAACCGTCCTCCGGGTGCGGGTGCGCTGCCAAAACCTCCAGATCGGATTCAAAGCCCTTGATAAAGCCTTTGTGCTTTTCAATCTCCTCCGGGAAGTATTTGAGCAGCTGGTCCTCCAGACGATATTGCTTGCTCTGGTGGTCGGCTTTCATCAGTTTCAGGCGGGATACCTCCACATCCAAATCCATACGCTCTTTGATACGGGGGTCTCCGGCACACAAAGCCTTGATCTCTGCAAAACTGAGGGCGGTTTCATCCACATCATCGCAGGAGCGCACCGGCGATTTAGAAGTCATGATCTGACTGATGAATTTTTGCTTATTCTCCACCGTCTGCCAGAGGTATGCGTCAAAGGTTCCTTCGGTCACATAGCGGTACACATGGACAAGAGAATTCTGGTTGCCCTGGCGCTCGATACGGCCCTTGCGCTGGGCAAGGTCTCCCGGTCTCCACGGACAGTCCAGGTCATGAAGTGCCACCAGACGGTCCTGCACATTGGTGCCTGCGCCCATCTTGGCGGTGCTGCCCAAAAGGACACGCACCTGGCCGGTACGGACTTTAGAGAACAGCTCCTTTTTCCGCACTTCGGTATTGGCTTCATGGATAAAAGCAATCTGGTCGGCAGGCATCCCCTGGGCAATGAGTTTCTGACGAATATCGTCATATACCGTAAAGGTCGGTTCCTGCTCCGGCAGAGGCACAGCGCCTTCCAATGCGTGAAGCAGTGGATTATCCAGCGTTTTCGCCGCCTTGCTTACAGGAGCTTTTGCCTGCGGTGTAGAAATGTCGCAGAACACCAGCTGGGTCAGCTTGTCAGCTTCGCCGTCCCGCCAGATCTGCATGATGTTGTCCACGCACTGATTGACCTTTGTGCCAGGTTCATCCGGCAGCATCTGGTTGACGATTCTCTGGTCAAGCCCCAACTTACGGCCATCCGAGGTAATCTTGAGCATATTGTCCTGGGACGGGTCAACGGTTCCGCTGTGTACCAGCGATGCGCGCTCCGAAAGAGCCTTGACCATTTCCTGCTGATGTTCGGTGGGCTGCGCCACGATGTTGCGGTATTCCACTTCCGGGGTAGGCAGATTCAGCTGGTCGGCAGTCTTAATGTCCGCCACTTCTTTGAACAGGTTCATCAGCTCCGGCAGATTAAAGAACTTGCTGAATCTCGTTCTTGCCCGGTAGCCGGTGCCTTCGGGGTCGAGTTTGTCAAGATACTTTTTGTGGATTTTCTAAATTAAATGATTTGTCCGTAAAGAAATCGCCCAAAACCTCGTGCTTGCAGATGTCTTGAAACACCGTATTCAAAGGCTTTTTGGCACTTTCGGACTGCTTTACATTTACGATGAATGTTGTCTTTCCAATTCGCTGTGAATAAGAATATTTCTGTTCTTTCATATAGTCAGTTCCTCTCTTTCATAAAATTTGATTGCTGGGCATTCACATTAGAGCACCCAGTAACCGCAGATTTTCAATATATCAAGAAGTCATTAAGTCGTGAGTATAATGGAAATGGTTATCTTTCCATACCACGCTTGTTTCTTCGAGCCTTGATACGCTCCTGTCGTTCTTTTTCCCTTGCTTCTTTTTCGGCTCGTTCCTGTGCTTCCTTAAAAGAAAAAAGTTGCTTCACTTTTTCGGTAAAAAGTTTAGCAACTTCGGGGAAATGCTCCAACGCTTGAAGAAAAGGTCTGCACTTTTCTTTCAGTTCGTTGTATTTAGTTTTCATTCTTTCGAGCGCGTTTGCATAGTCAAAATATTTCTGTCGGTAATAGTTGGCACTCTGTTCTAATTCGCTAATTTCCGCACGACTTGTAATGCCCTCTTTGGCAAGGGCAGTAAGCTCAGAATAATCCTCTTTGGAGATTGCCATTTTACCTGTGATTGTTTTCTGCCCCATACGGTCAATCTCGTTATAGGTTTTAGAAACATTACGGGCAGGCTCATATTTTATCTGTTCATGCTGAATGCGCTTCTGCAACTTCTCCAAGCGTTCCTTGTCCTGCTTGATTTGATATTGCAGGGAAGTCAGGTGTTCTGCTGTACTTCCGTATTCGCCACGCTGAAAGCCTTTGAAGCCTTGCTCCGTCATATGGTTAAACAATTCATCTTGCAGAATACTGTATGAAGCTCGGAACATTTTCTTGAGAACATTTTTCCTCTGTTCGCCAATTTCATTATCAGAAATATCTCCCACACTAAGAGCCATATCAAAACAATAAACATCACTGCTCTTGCCTCCCAATGGAATAGCATTTTCCCAAGCAATACATTCTTGTTCTTGTGCTTGAAGTTGTGCTTCTTTCATTTCATTTGAAGATGGAACACTCCCGTTTTCGTGCCTTATAAATACCGAAATTGCACTTCCTCTATATTTTCCCCTGCCGTAAGTTTGGGCAATTTTCAAACTTCCACAGGCACTCTCACTAAATACAATTTCAACCATCTGATATACCTCCGATTTAATTGCTCCTGTTTATGAATAAATCATCTCATGCAAAACAATTTCTTCTGCCCGGTTATGGATGTTATTACATCGTTGTACCCATTCTATTTGACAGGTACGCTTTAATT
Source organism: Subdoligranulum sp. APC924/74 (assembly GCF_003324125.1). Classification (NCBI taxonomy): domain Bacteria; kingdom Bacillati; phylum Bacillota; class Clostridia; order Eubacteriales; family Oscillospiraceae; genus Subdoligranulum; species Subdoligranulum sp. APC924/74. Next base: position 24,737 of record NZ_PSQF01000025.1, read on the forward strand.
CCTCTGTCACGCCCTCGGTAGCTTTCATCTGCTCCATAATAGTGTCTAACCGTTCCTGTGCCTGTTCGTTCAGGTCTGCAAGATATGTCCACAATTCTCCGGTCAGTATCAATGTATTCAATCTGACTGGGTGGACTTCTCTTAAATATTCCCGGTGCATCCGTCCGTACTTTCCGATAGGGCGGTGTTCCTCCGGCAGTTTCAAGTCCGGGATGTAGTAATCTCCGACAAGGATATAATCAATTCCGTTTTCCGTTATTCTTGGTTTCAATTCGCTCATGTTCCTTACCCCCTGTGGAAGCAGGCTCGTCTGGTACTAACTCAATAACATCGGTAATCTCACAATTCAGCGTTTCGCAGATACGGGCTAATGTGTCCATGCTGATGTGCTTTCCCTCTTTGCTCATGTTGGCAATCATATTCGTTGTCATACCGGCGGCAAGCCTTAAATCTTCTTTTCTCATATCACGCTCTAACAGTGTATGCCAGAGTGGTTTATAGCTGATGTGCATATTGCTTTCCTGCCTTTCTATCCATACCACCGGGGCGGCTGCCCCGGCAGGAACTTTTCTCTTATTATAGCACCAATCTTGTGTAATCACAATTTATTCTTGTAGACTGCCGCTGATACCGTCTGGATTGTGCTTTTCCTTTCTTTTTGTTCCCTTTAATTAGCCATGAACTGCTTCATGCCCTGGCTTTTTATTTGTGTGTGATAAAGAAGCAATAGAAGTGTAAAATTTTTTGCCGTTCCTATCCGGCACTTAGCTACTGTGTCGGATAGGTCGGGCATTATTCGTCGGGAAGTTCTACCTTGCCGACAAAGCTGTAATAAATATCAATGTCCTGTCTGCGTGTGCCGTTCTCGTCATAGCTGCACTCATGGACAACGATTTTTTCAATAAACTCCCGCAGCAGGGTGTGGGTCAGTTCTTCAAAGTTCATGTGCTTGCGGACAATGTTCATAAACTTTTCTGCGTTTACGGTAGCTTCCTGTGCTTTGGAAAGCTCCGCCTGTATTCTGGCAACACGCTCTTTCAATTCCTGCTGTTCGGCTTCATAGTCTGCCGAAAGCTCCGTGAAACGCTCGTCAGAAATGCGACCGCTTACGCTGTCCTCATACAGCCGCTTGAAAATAGCGGAAAGTTCACCGATACGCTTTTCGGCAGCTTCCAGTTCCTTTTTCTTGGCGGCGTTCCGGCGTTTGCCGCCGTCCTCGTTCTGCTCGATCAGCAGCTTCATAAACCGGGCTTCATGCTTTGCCGCATAGCTCGTCACTTTCCGTAGATTGGAGAGAACGCCCGCAGTCAAAAGGTCGGTGCGGATAAAATGTGCGGTGCAGTCATGGGTGCGCTTCTTGTAGTTCCCGCAGATATAGCAGTCCTGTTTCCGCTTATCGGTCTGGTAACGCTGCTGATACATGACGCTGCCGCAGTCCGCGCAAAAGAGCATACCAGAGAACAAGCCCACTTCATCATAGCGGTTCGGACGCTTGCGCTGTTTGCGTAATTCCTGCACACGCTCCCATGTCTGGGTGTCGATGATAGGCTCATGGTGGTTCTCGAAAATTGCCTGTTTCTCAATGGGATTTTCTATGCTGTGCTTGGTCTTGTAGGACGGTTTCTCCGTCTTGAAGTTCACCAAACAGCCCATGTACTCCCGGTTTTCAAGGATATGCACCACGGTATTTGTCGCCCATTTGCACTCATAGCCGGGGTGATAGCGGCGTGTGCTGCCCGTCCTGCGGTATTCCAGCGTTCCCGGCGTTGGGATTTCCTGCTCGGTCAGCATACGGGCTATCTTGGTCGGACCGTTCCCGGCAAGGCACAGACGGTATATCTGCTTGACTACGGGTGCGGCTTCCTCGTCAATGATGAAATTTTCGTCCTCGTCCATGAGGTAGCCGTACACGGGTTTGCTCGTAACAGGCTTGCCGCTCATGCCTTTTGACCGTTTTACGGCTTTGATTTTCTTGCTCGTATCTCTCACCAGCCATTCGTTGAAAATGTTCCGCAAAGGGGCAAAATCATTGTCGCCCTGTGCGCTGTCCACTCCATCGTTTATGGCGATAAAGCGGACGCCTTTTTGTGGGAAAATCATCTCGGTATACATTCCCACCTGCAGGTAGTTTCGCCCTAACCGTGACATATCCTTTACGATAACAGTAGCCACTTTCCCGGCTTCAATATCCGCAAGCATGGATTGAAAGCCCGGTCTTTGGAAGTTCGCACCAGAATAACCATCGTCCGTGTACCAGCGCAGATTGGAAAAACCGTTCTGCTTTGCGTAGGTTTCAAGAATACGCTTCTGGTTGGAAATGGAATTGCTTTCGCCTTGCAGCTCGTCCTCATGGGATAGTCTTGGATAAAGGGCAGTGATTTTCTGGGTGGTCTGTCTTAACATAAAATCCTCCGTTTCCGACAGCCAGCCCCACTATTCCGTATTTCGATTATACCACATGGGGCGGCTGTCTGTATAGCGGCTTCTGCTTCTTTACCGCCTGTCAAAATGACGATTTTTTACTGTGCGGCTTGTAGCGTTAGGGCGAAAGCTGGGCTTTGTGTCCTGCGGCGGCTTCCGCCTCCAGCACTTTCATCATCTTATCGGCTGCGGTGTCGGTGGTATCTTTTTTGAAAAAGCCGGAAACGATAAGGACGGTGTTGCCCATGCGGATCTCTGTCACGCAGTCCGGGCGGCGTTCCGGGGTGGTGTTCTGCTTGTTCTCTGCCATAGGCAACTCCTTTCATTTCATCAATTCTTTTAGTCTGTTCAGCTTGGCTTGCGCCGTTTCACGGCGGAAGTTCTCTCCCGTAAAGAGGATAGGGGCGCACATTTCCAAAAGGCGGTCATAAATCCGGGCATGGGCGGTGTCCAGCGGATTTTGCAGGCTGTCCAATGTCAGATTGGTGGTAACGATTAAGGGCTTGCGGCTGCGGTAGCGGCTGTCAATCACATTGTAGACCTGTTCTAAACCGTACTCTGTGCCGCGCTCCATTCCAAAATCATCAATGATAAGCAGAGGAAAACGGCAAAGACGCTCGATATACTCGTTGCGCCCCTCAAAGCTGGCGGTCAGGTCATTCAAAATCGCAGAGAAGTTCGTCATGCGGACAGCGACTTCCTGCTCCATGAGGGCATTAGCGATACAACCGGCAAAATAGCTTTTTCCTGTGCCGACCTTGCCCCATAGCAGATAGCCGATATTTTCCTCGCGCATGATTTCCCAATGCTCCACATAGAAGTGTGCAATCTCCATTTGCGGGCATTTCCCGTTGTCGTTGGCGAAAGTCCATTCCTGCATGGTAGGATTGGTAAATCCCCGGCGTTTCAAGTCCTCCACGGTGTCAAGGTGCTTTCTGCGCTGTTCGGCGGCTTCACGCTCCAAACGCTGGGCTTTCTGGCAGTCACATTCTGCCGGGTGGCGGTCACGCCCAAACAAGGCGGCTTGCTTTTCCGGGAAGTAGGCTTCTTTCGGAGTGTGACACTTGCCGCAGTAAAGCAGTCCGTCCTCGCCCATGTAGTCCTCCGGCTGTGGGGTAACAGCCGTCATATTCAAAACTCGTTCTGTAAACAGATTACTCATAAGCTCTCGCCCTCCTTGCAGGTGTATTCGGGTATGCCCTGTTTCGGGGCAGCCTTTGCGGTATCGTCTGCCGCCCATCTGCGAATAGTGGCGGCGTGGTTTTTATATTTCTTGCCCGTGGACGCGATATAGCCGGAAAGCCGCTCAATATAGTACGCCCATTTTTCGGGCAGCTCCGCTTGCAGTTCGGAAAGCTCCGTATCAGTCAGAAATACATTCTCATATCTGCCATAGCTGCGGGCGAGGGCTTGTCCCTTTAACTCTTCCTCTTTTTCTAACTCTATATCTATCTCTTTCTTTATCTCTATCTCTGGTGGACGAATGTCGGACAAATGTCCGCCATTTGTCCGCGGCGGCAAAAGTGCCTTATTTTCAAGCCTTGCGGCGCGTTTCCGTTCCGCTTCGGTAGAGGATTGACCGATCATCAGCTCGATGTCGGTCATATAAAGTAGCCCGCAGTCAAGCTGCTCCACAAGCCCTAACTGCTGGAAGATGGCTAATGCCCGTTCCACCGTCCCGATTTGGTGACGGGTCAGCGTGGCTATCATCTGGGCGGTATAGGGGATATGCTCGTCAAGCTGCAATCTGCCGCCATTTTTCAGCGATTTTAAGTACAGCTTCAAGAGGATATTGGAATACAAAATCCCGTCTTTCATGTCCTCCAACAGCACAATGGAATCGCTGTCGAAGAAGTTTTCTTTCAGTTTGAGGTAGTAATATTTGCGGTTATCTGCCATTGGCGGTGTCCTCCCTGTGTTTCCATCTCTTAGAGAAATACCGGGGGCAGAGGACAATAATCGCCCAGAAGCTCTGCTTGCAGCCGTGTGTGCAGCCCCGGCAAAGGTCATTGTAGGTAATACGGTTTCGGTGGTTGAGGAAAAAGCTCCATTCCAACCGCCGCTTTTTGCTCATACGTGGCATTTCTCGCTCCTTTCTGCCGTTTCCGCTGGTATAAGCGGATAGGTCGGTAAAAATGTAGTTTCTCGGTGTCATTTTCGGGGATTTCCTGCGCTGTGCGCCCCGTTTCAAAGGTGGGCAGTATTGCGGGATAGGGTGCAGGGCATATCCCTGTTTTGGTATCGTTTCGGGGCGGTTTTTAACGCTCATGTTCGTGCTTTTTCTCTCTGTCTTTCTCGCCTTGCAGGATTTGAGAAAGATTGCTTTTCACGGTATGCAGCTCCTTGACACGGGCTTTTTTCTCCCGGTATTCGTTGTAATGGGCGTTCTTTTCGGCGGTAAGCTGCTCGATTTCCGCTTGCAGGGCTTTATGGCTTGGCAGCTTGGAAACGCCATGCGCCCGGAAATAACGGGTGGCTGCGTCCGCTATGATAAAATCGCTTTCGTGCCGTTCCCGATAGGTGCTGCGGGCTTTCTCCGTTTTCTGTGCTTTCAGACCGTCACGGGCAGGCTTGGTCTTGGCATAGGCAAGCACCTGTGTCTGAAGCTCCTTTTTCTCCCGGATAGCAGCGTCCAGGGCTTTCAGCTTGGCGGTGCTGTCCTGTAAATCCGCATTGGCAGATACCAGGGCTGCGTCCAGCTCCTCCGGCGAATAGCCGTACTGCCCGTAGGCGGCAACGGTAGCCGCCATTTGTTTCAGATTGTGGACTGCCGCCCAGCGGTCATAGCCCGCGCCCTTTCCCTCCGCTCGCTTCGCTGCCCGGTCAACCATGCGCTGAATACCGTCCTTTTCCGGGGTGGTTTGGACAGCTTTTTTGCCCTGCAAACGCTCCCTTATGTTGCGGGGGTATTCGGGTACGGTTGCGGTCTGCTCGGCGGCTCTGTGGGCGTTCTGTTCCAAAAGGGCAAGAACGGCAGCGCGGTCAAAATCATCTCCCAGCTTGCGGGCGGTAATGGGCTTTGTCCTGTCCGGCGTGAGGTAGGATAGCCGCCCTCGGCTCTCCTTGACAGTCACGCCCTGTTGCAAGAGAACGGCGGCGAACTCGCCATAGCTTGTGGCAGAGGACAGCGCGGTGCGTATGGCCTGCCGCAATTTTTCCTTGTCTGTTTCAAACTTCGTGGGCTTGGCTGGCTGCTCCTCGGCTGGCAAGGCGGCAACTTCCTTGTCCAGCTTTGCCTGCCCTTTCCGCTGCGCCCAATACTCACGCTCGGTAATGCGGTTTTTGCTGCCATGCAAAAGGTCGATTTGATAGAGATTTTCCCGGTGGCACAGCTCCATGACTTCGGCTTTGAAGTATTCCATCGCCGCGTCTGTGCAGCGGTGTTTGCACCCGGCGCGGGTGTCTGCCGGTCTGTCCATGTAAGGCAGGAACGGAACTTCCTCTATCCGCAGAGAATTGATAACGATATGCACATGGATATTGCCGCTGTGGTTGTGTCCGTCCGGGTGGGTGCAGACAATGGCTTGGTGTCCGGGAAACTGCTTCCGGCAAAATTCCTCGCCCAACGCCTGCGCCCGGTCTACGGTCAAACCGTTGTCCACCGCGTCCCGTGGGTCAAAGCTGATAATGTAGTGGTGGCTTTTTACATCTTCCCGCTTCTGGTTCTTCCCATAGCGGAGATTGGAGCGCATACAGGCAACGGCAAAATCCTCGTCGCCGCAGTTCAGCGTGGCTATTCGATAGTCCTCTCTGAGCATGAGCCGCCCGTTTTCATCAAGGGTGGGCTTCATGGTAAACTCGTCATGTTCAAAGGTGAGGTACTGCTCGGCTGCGCCATAATCCGCATTTTTAGAGCTGATATGTTTGAATGTTGCCAACAGCGTCACCTACCTTTCGCAGGACTTCAAACTTCAAGGCAGCAAGGTCAGAAATGGCGGCGCGGACTTCAACGGACAGGGCGTTGTATGGTGTGCCGTACTCGTTGAGGGCGCGGGCAATCTGATTGAGGTTGCCACCGATTTTTCCGTATTCGGCGGTCAGCCTGCCAACGGCGGACAACAGTTCATCATTGACCGGGGAAACGGTAACGATGGGACGAATGGTCGCCCGTGTAATGGCTTGCCGGATAAATTCGGATTGGCTCATGTCATAGTGTTTCAGCCGCTCGGTGAAGTCGGCGTATTCTTCCTCGGTCATGCGGGTTTTGACCACATGGCAGCGGTGGGGTGTGTTATATTTTTTCTTCAAGCGTTGACCTCCTTTCTCGCCCGACAGGGCGCATGAGCAGGGTTTGGGGAAGGCACTCCCCAACAAGATTTACCAAAGGGGGCAAAACCGCAGATATGCGGATTTTGGCACCGTGGTAGAATCTTGCTCTAAAAAACTACCGCTTTCCTCGGCGGCTCTGGTTTGCGGATATACTGGCTTGCTCCACCAATATAGCGATTGCGGTGGCGTGTTCTGCCCGCTGTTCACCACTACAACGGTGAAAAGGGGGCGTTTTGGCAAACGCAGCGGAAATTTTTTTGTTTTCCCTGTCTGCTCCCTACAACAATCCGGCGGTGTGGTTTGCCAAAGATTTTTGAAAATGGGCGCAAAAAAAGCAGTAAACCTTTTCAAGATTTACTGCTTATCTGCCGCTGTGATGGGTGGCGGTATTAAATTGTCAGCCGTTTTTCAAATGGAATTTATCTGCAATCGCTTTCTTTCTGCTTTCCAATTCCTTTTCTGTAATCTTCCATAATCCTAACGCAATGATCTGCTATCTTTTGCATTCCGAGTTCTTCAAAAAAGGCAATTTGTATTTTCATCAGTTCTTCACAAACAGTCAACTTCTGCTCATCCATATTGCTAATAGCAAGCCATGGGAACGCTTTATATTTCTTAGTGTCCCCAATGAGAAAATTGTACCCTATCAACTCATTTTCACGGAAAACGAAATAGAATTGTGGGCCTGAACCTGGAACTGACTTTTCCATAATTTGCTGCATTGTTCTCACGCCGCCGTATGCCGGAAAAAAACCTATTCGCTCAAGAGCATTTAATATGTCAATCCTTTTATCTGTGGGTATGTCTCTATAATTGATAATCTGTTCCATTTGCTCTACCCTCATTGAAGTTTAATTTGTCAGGCTCTAATTATACAACTTTTCTGTTTAGCGGTCAAAGCGGAACTTCAACAGGCTTTCTATCAGTTGCCTGACGATATGCTCCTGCATATCCGTGTTAATCTGTCCGTCCATTTTCGCACAAGAGCGGATATATCCCGCATAATGGGATAGGACGGCGGCAACAGCTTCCGGGTCGCCCTCGCTTGCCTTAACGATTGTCTCATAGGGAAGTAGCTGGTTCATAGGACAAGCCCTCCAACTCTGCCCGTAGCCGCCGTAAAATCATCTGAATACGCCGCCCGGTTGTGTTGCCAGCCCGTCCATATCTCCGTCCAATCTCCCTATGCGTCAATCGTTGGAAGTAGTACAGGAAAATGATTTCCTGTTCCATCTGTGATAGTGCGGACAGCGCTGCGGCAAGCTCTGGACTTTCCAAAAGCACCATCTGACCACAGACGAAAAGCGGATAGCTGGTCATGCCGGATTGCTCCGCAAAGTATTTATCTGTGGTACTGAATGGATAGTGTTTTTCTTCTATCAGATATTCAAGCGAGATTTCCCGCTTGCGGCGGCTGCGTATGCTCCGGGCTGCGTCTATGGCAGCGTGGCGAATAACGGTCTTGCAAAAGGCATCGTGTGTATGCCGGATATGTTCTTGATACCTTTCGTGTTCGGTCATGGAAAATCCCCCCTTTCTGAATAATGGCAGAGGGCGGCAGCATTTTATGCTGTCGCCCTCTTGATTACCGAACAGCAAAGACGGGCGGGGCTGTCAACGGCGGCGCATTTGCGCCGTTCATCTTGACCGTTGACAGGCTCGGCTGGGTTTGCTATCTGCTCACGGCAATTCACTCTCATTGATAGGAATTGCTTCAAGTTCCGTATTCAAATTGTTCCAATAAGAGCCAATATCCGCACTTGTAAAATACTTAAAACCGCCTGCTTCTGACTTTAATTCGCCGTTTTTAACTCCATAGCAGGCGTAAATCAAATCGTAGCTTGTTCCATCTGAGAGGTTAAATCTAAAACTGGTCACATCTGCTCCGGCAGTTTCCTCAGTTGTTTTGTCTTTTAGGGATAAGCCCTTGAACTTATCATACAGGGTCTTTATATCATTTTCAGCAACAACTACTTTCTTTTCTGCTGATGCAGGCACTCCGTCATAGTGGTACATTTCAACGCTTTCGACATCTTCAACCTCAAATGGGAAGTCGATTTTGACAGGCTCATAAGCAATGTTTATAGGTAACAGAAAGAGAGCTGTAAAAATTGCAATGGTACAAAGAGCGATGGAAACGAGAACAGCAATCGTTATCTTTTTTCTGCCTCTCTGCTTTTCTTTTGCCTCATGGCGCATAATAACGCTTTCGCTTTCTTCGTGAAGAACATCTTCGTTCGTGTGAGAAAGTAATTTCTGATAAATTGCGTTACAGTCAGCACAGGCGTTCAAATGCTCTTTTACCATCTCTGCGCTTGCTTCGCTGCAAGCACCGTCAACATACAGCGGAAGAATATCTCGAACAATATCGCATTGTTTACTCATGCTTTTCATCCATCCTTTCTTGAATTTTTAGCTTTGCACGATGATAAGTAACTCTCGCCCATGATTCTGTTTTTCCAAAAATTGCAGCGATTTGTGAAAAAGATAGTTCCCCGAATACGCGAAGCTGAAAGACTTCTTTGTATGGTTCTTCCAAACGGTGAAGAACGAGGTGTATGCGGAACGCCATGTCAGAATCTGCAACTGAGTTCTCAACATTTTCATTTGATGGCAAGTCATTGATTTCACTCACATCAGCTACTCGCTGACGGCTTCGCATTTCATCATGGTAAAGATTTTTTGCTATGGAGCAGAGCCATGTCAATTCATCTGACTTACCTTTGAATTGTGATGTTGTAGAAACAGCCTTATATAATGTGTTCTGCGTGATTTCCTCTGCTATCTCACGATTTTTGGCAAGAGAAATAGTATACGAGTATACCTGTAAATAGTAGGCTTTATAGAGCTTTTCATAGTCCATACTTGTCATCACCTCCTTCAGCTTCATAGGTTAGACGGAGAAATCGGAATTTCGTTACAAAGAAGTTTGAAATTTTTATGCCTTTACGCTACTCTTGCTTTCTGCGGACTATTGGTAGACACGCATTAACGGCAAGCAAAGAGATTGCTGTGTCAGCTTGATATGTTCAAATGCTAATTAAGTATAGCATACAGCTATGAATTTTTCTATTGCGTTCCCCTGACTTCGGAATAGTGGCAGGGCTGGCTGTCTTTGTTTTGCTTTGTGCTTCTCTACCGTACATGAGCATTTGCACCGGGGTTGTCGTTGCCGTAACCTTCCAGCAGGTTGATAACGCCCCAAATACCGAGACCGGCACCGAGCGCGATAACGAGGGTCTGAAGAACGGTGATTGCCTGTTCAAAAAATGCCATATAGTTTGTTAGCCGGAATCTGATTAAAAAATAGGTTTGTCATGTTTCATAGGCATACAAAAGCCGGAACAATCTGCCGCCCGGTTTCCGGGGGCATGATTCCGGCTGTCCTCCTTTTTCATTATTTTTTCTTGCGATTGTCCGCTTTGTACGCCAATGGCCCGTAGAGGGCAGGTGCGGCGAATAGATAAGATCACTCCCTTCAAAAGCGAACAGTGTTAAGCACCCTTTGTGTCTACTTCATAGACATCGCAGACCTCATTGGGCTTGAGTTTCAGCCTTGCGGACAGGAATGCTTCAATGTCAAAAGCGTTCTTATCGTCCGCGTCGGCAGTGTACTTGAAATTGGGATGCTTGGTGATGTCGTACTTATCCGAAAGGAAAGGACGCACACCACGCAGCTGGAGGATGCACTTGTTTCCGTCCATCGTTGCAAGCTCATCCTGGCTCATCAGCTCTTTCCCCAATTTTTGATAGTTGAGCGAGTGGGAAGTTTCCCGTCCACGGCTCTCTCCGGTGTTGTAGGTGTCGATGGTTTCCTTGCCCAGCACGGCAGCCAGCTCCTTGAGGGTGGTTGGCTCCTTACCGCCCAGGAAAATGGAAGTATCCATGTTTCCGATAATGGTATCGGCGTTATCCTTATAGATCGCCTTGAGCTGACTCTGCGCCTGCAACACCAGACAGGCGGAGATCTCACGGCTTCGGATGGTTGCCACCAGCTTTTCCAAACGGGGAATCTGCCCGATATTGGCGGCTTCATCAATGAGACAGCGCACATGGACCGGGAGCCTGCCGCCATACACATCGTCGGCTTTTTCGCAGAGCAGGTTGAAAAGTTGGGTATAACACATGGATATAAGGAAATTAAAGCTGTCGTCCGTGTCACTCATGATGAGGAACAGGGCAGTTTTCCTGTCTCCCAGAGTGTCCAGCTCCAGCTCATCATAAGCCGTGACCTCACGCAACTCTGCAATGTCGAACACGGCAAGGCGAGCGCCGCAGGAAATCAAAATCGACTTGGCTGTTTTTCCGGCGGCCAGCTTATATTTCTTATACTGGCGCACCGCAAAGTGATTTGGCTTCTCGGCTTCCAGTGCATCAAACATCAGGTCCACGGGGTTTTTGAACTCCTCGTCATCCTCCCGAACCTCCATGGCGTTGATGAACTCGATGAGGGTGGAGAAGTTTTGCTCCTCCACCGGGGCCTCATAGTGGATATACCCAATCAGCGCACAATACAACAAGGTCTCTGCTTTGACCCAGAAATCGTCCCCGGCCTTGCCTTCGCCTTTGGTATTGGCGATCAGCGTTGTTACCAGCTTCAAAATGTCCTTTTCGGAGTGGATATAGGCGAAAGGGTTATAGTGCATGGACTTCTTGAAGTTGATGGTATTTAGGACCTTGATTCGGTAAGGCTCATAAATGACCTTGCCGTGCTTATCCTTCATGGGCTTTCCGTCTTTAGCCAGTTTGGGTGCGCCCCTTTGGAGCATTTTTCCGCACTCCACCAAAATGGTTCCCTTGGGGTCTGTGACCACATAAGAACTGTGCATCTGCATCAGATTGGGCTTCAGCCAGAAGCGGGTCTTACCGGAACCGGAGCCGCCGATCACCAGCACATTTTTGTTTCTGGCGGTCTTTGGGTCCTTGGGGCGGCTGTTCATGGTCAGGCTCTCCGTTTTCGTCAGAATCACATTGTTCTGAAATACAGGATCAACGTAAGGTGCAATATCCTCACGGGTTCCCCATGAAGCGTTTTGTCAAGTGCTTTTTTGAGTTATTGACGCAAATTATCGTGAAAGTGCGAAAGTGCAAAG
>NZ_PSQF01000026.1:0-35579 GCF_003324125.1 Subdoligranulum sp. APC924/74
TTGGCAACGCAGATGCCGTGCCGCAGCTGCCGGAGCGGTGCTTAAGCCGCAAGGCGGGAATTGTGCGGTGTTGCCTTAGGTTTTACCAGGTTTTCACCAAGAAGCACTTGTTCTGCCCGGCGAATTGGGATATAATAAAAGGGTTACAAACAGCTTTACCTGCCATGGAGGGCAATGAATGATGAAACTGGCAAAACGTGCAGCTGCACTTGTGCTGGCAGCGGTTCTGGCGCTCAGCCTGACCGCCTGCAGCCCCAAGGAAGTAGCAAGCAATCTGATTTTGAAAACGGCAGACCTGCTGGGCCTGCGTGAAGAAGGTTCCGATGACGATGAGGCGGACGAAATTGTGGCGCAGCCCGGCGGTGAGGTGAACTTCCCGGATGGGCTGCAGGATACCTCGGTCCACTGGAACCAACAGGTGCAGGATGGGACGCTGTATGTTGCGTTTAACAGCATCCAGAACCGCAACACCGAGTATTTTGTGGCGGGTTCCGATACCGTGCAGGTAACGGGCTATGGCACCACCGAATCCACCGGTATTCTGGAGTTCAAGGTGGCGCTGTGGGAACTTTCGGAGGATAAGGCAACCACTTCCTATGTGGCGGGCACCACGGTGTATTTCCCGACCGGCGGGGAGTGCAGCACCTATACCATCTCCGGCTTGACCCCCGGCAGGCTGTACAAGGCCAATGTCAGCTATGACTCTGGTATGTTCTACATTACCGGCGGCGTGAAAATTGAGGGCATTGGCAGCGACGACCTGGTTGCCCCGGATGCAGAATAACCAAAAATGAAGCGTGCCCCGGCGCAGCGGTCAACGCAGACCGACGCCGGGGCATTTTGCGGATATGACTGAAACAAAAAAGGAATCAAAAGATGAACTTTGATAAAAAACAACTGCGCAACACCCTGCTGCTTCTGCTGGGGGCGCTGATCTGGGGCACAGCCTTTGTGGCGCAAAGTGTGGGCAGCGGCTATGTGGGGCCGTATACCTTTTTGGCGGCCCGCAGCTGGCTGGCCTGCGCATTTTTGATTGTGCTGGTTTTGCTGCGCCGCGGCAAGGCCCGCAAAGCGGATCCCGGTGTTCCGTTCTGGATCAACGGCCGGATGCTGCTGCGGGGCGGTGCGTTCTGCGGCATTGCGCTGTTTGCGGCTTCGGCGGCACAGCAGATCGGCATTGGCACCACCAGCACGGCCAAGGCGGGTTTTTTGACGGCGCTGTATGTGGTGCTGGTACCGCTGCTGGGGGTGTTCTTTGGGCGGCGGCCGGGGGTCAAACTGGGAATCTGCGCCTGCATCAGCCTGGCGGGGCTTTACCTGCTGTGCCTGGCGGGGCACGATACCCTGACCCTGACCGGCGGCGAATGGATGCTGCTGCTCTGCTCGCTGCTGTTTGCGTTCCAAATTATGCTGGTGGATCATTACAGCCCCAGGCTGGACGGTGTGCAGCTGAGCTTTGCGGAATTTTTTGCAACGGCGGTCCTTTCCACTATTTTTATGTTTGTGTTTGAAACGCCGACCTTTGCCCAGATCCAGGGGGCGGCGGTATCTATTGCTTACTGCGGCATTTTGTCCAGCGGTGTGGCTTACACGCTGCAAATTGTGGGCCAGAAAGAACTTGACCCCACCATTGCCAGCATGGCCATGTGCATGGAAAGCGTGTTCAGCGCCCTGGCCGGCTGGCTGATTTTGGGCCAGACCCTTTCCGGCGTAGAACTGGCAGGGTGCGCTTTGATGTTTGCGGCAATTATTGGGGCGCAGATACCGGAGAAAGTTAGGAGTTAGGAGTTAGCAAAACGCGCACAGCGCCGATAAATATCGGGCGCTGTGCGCGTTTTTTGTATGATGACGAGGAAGAAAATGTATGGAAGGGGAAGAAAGGTAAAATTTTGCCGCGAACAGAAAAAGAGATTTGTAGGGGACAATGCTTGGGCCGTAACGTGGGCAGGTGGTACAATTTTATGATGTCTCTCTGCGGCGGGATGAGGGCATCCCGCCCTACAGATATGATTTATGGTACACTCTGTAATAAAGATGGCGGGCGCACAATATGCGCCCCCTATGGCCTCTATAAACGAAAAAGTTAATACATAGAATGCAGAACTCTGCGGTCCACCGAAATTATTCTTTATTCTTTTTTCATTCAAACAAAAACGCGCCCTCCCTTGCGGGAAGGCGCATTTGATTTAATCGTGCCGGATGGCCTCCAGGGCGCTGATGCGAACGGCGCGGCTGGCGGGAACGATGCCGGAAAGCAGGCCCACCACCACGGCAAAGCCGATGGCAGCCAGCACCAGCCAGATAGGAATGATGGACATGACGGTTCCGCTGCCGGAATCAGACATGTACATTCCACCGCCGTAATACATCGAATCGCTGCTGCCCATCAGGGAGCTGAGGTCGATGGTGGCGTTGATGCCCAGCTTCATCAGCAGGGTGTTCAGGCCGTATACGATCATCGTCATGTTGTTCATGCCAAAGCTGATGATGTAGCTTAAAATCGTACCGGCTACGCCGCCGATAAAGCCGATCATACCGCTTTCAATCAGGAACATCCGCCGGATGTTGCCAATCTCGCAGCCCAGAACTTTCATCACGCCGATCTCACGGGTGCGCTCGTAAATGGCCATCGTCATGGTGTTGGCGATGTTCAGCGCGGCAACAAACAGGCTGATGGCCGCCAGCCCCGCCAGGCGCAGCTGGCGCTGTGCGGTCTGCTGCTGCATCTGCTTGCGGTAATCCACCATGGAGCTGATCTGGTAGCCTTCCTCTTTTAAGGTATCGCAGATCTTATCCACATTCTTGATGTCATCGACCTTAATGTACACTTCGTTATAGGTCACTTTTTTGGGGTTAAAATCCGTTTTGGCCAGCTTGCTGTAGGCTTCGCTCAGCATCAGAAGGTCGTTCAGGCGGAAAGTAATGCCGTATTGCAGCATGTAATCCTCGGATTCTTCCGAGACAACGCCAACGATTTTGAGCTTGTAGCTCTGGGTCTTGGGGCTCTCGGTGTCACCATTGGTCAGGGTCAGGGTAAAGGTATCCTTGGTAGCATCCACAAAGGGCGGCAGCTGGTTGCCGTTGGCATCGGTTTCGCCGCTCCAGCGCTGGCGTTTGGAGCTGTTTTGGCTGCGGCGGGTATCCTCAAACTGATACAAAAACTCCTTGCCCACCACAACGGGGATTACATCCTTGCCGTAATTCACGCCGCTTTTGGGCCAGTCGCCGCTTTCCAGCTTGTTGTCCAGCAGGGGCATGGTGTCCGGGTCCAGGCCGAGAACGCTCCATACATTACTGGCGCGGTAGCGGTTGTTTTTGCCTGCTTCTACATACAGGTTCAGGCCCGGCTGGTAATAGGGGGTGACAGCCGTAACGTGGTCGATCTTGCGGAACCGCTGGACGGCTTCGTTATCCAGCTTGACCTCCTGCCCATTGATGTTCTGGCTGCCGTAGTTGTATACCTCAATCTTGGTCAGGCCACCCATATTTTTGAGCATTTCGTCGTTGTTATGGCTTTCCGCAATGCCCATGGAGATCATAACGATAACCGCACAGATGCCCACAACGACGCCCACAACGGTCAGTGCCGTGCGGCCCTTGCGGCGGGACAGGTTGGTGACAGCCAGCCCGATCTGGTCAGATATCTTCATCGTTGCCTTCCTCCAGCTTGGCAAGTGCGGCGGCCTTCTTCTTTTTGCGTACCACCACAACGATCACAACTACCACCACGATCACAGCAGCGCCGATTGCCAGATAGGCCCACAGGGGCAGGCCGGTCTGCTGGGGCTGCATGTCATCCATGTTAGAGTCCATATCGCCAGAATTGCCGTAGTCCATGGCCGGCTGAACAGAGAAGGAAAAATCTTTGCTGACGGTTTTCAGGGTGCCGTTGGCGTCCTCATAGGTCAGGGTGATGGTACCGTTGCAGGTGCCTTCCTGGGTGGGGGTCATGTCAAAATCCACGCTGTTGGAGGAACCGGCGTTCAGGTTGCCGATGTACTGCACAGTGGTGTCAGCGCCCAGGTTATCGCCGGAAAGGGTGGCTTCCAGGTTGGAAAGGGCATCGCGGCCCTTGTTGACAAAGTTCAGGGTAACGGAAGCGGAATCGCCCAGCGTAATGCTGTCGCTGAGTTCCAGCTGGCCCAGCTCAAAGCGGTCCGGCTGAGATACCGGAACCGAGATGGTGGTGGACATACCGGTAACGGCCTTGTTGGTGTCCGCGCCGGTGCCCACGCTGTTCACGGTAATGTTGGCCACGCCGCCGGTAAAGCCGGCGCTGGGGGTCAGACTGAAGCTGACATCACGGGTGGACTTGGGGGCCATGGTGCCCAGGTAGCTGCTCAGGCTGCCGCTGGTCATGGTGATGCCGTCCGGCAGGGTCAGCGAGATGACCACATCGTTCAGGTTCTCCTGGCCGCCGGTGGCGTACAGGGTCAGGGTCAGGGTAAAGGGCGTCCCGGCCACAACCGCTTCATTGCCGTAGCTGGAAGCGCGGATCATCAGGTTGGGGGTATCAGGGTCTTCGTCCACACACTGGCCCAGGGTAACGCTGAGCTGCTGCATCGCCATGGTGGAATTCAGGTAGCTCAGGTTGATGGGCACGCTGTTGCCGCCGCCGTTGTAGATCACATCGCGGAACAGCAGTACATAGCTGTAGTAACCGGCACCGTTGGCGTCGGTTTCCTCGTACAGCTGGCCAACTTCGGCGTTGCCGGTAAAGGTGAACACGGAGGAGTTGATGCGGGCAGAGATCTGGTCCGCGGGAATGAAGTTGTTGTAAGCACCGTAATCCGCCACGCGCAGAATCAGGTTAAACCGGCTGTCCCGGTCAATGGTGGTGATCTCGCCGCCTGCGGCATCGGTCACGGTCTGAGCAATGATATAGGCCGAGCCGCTGTTGTTGGGCTGGGGGGATGGCGTCGAATCGGGATCGTCATGATTTTTGTCCGAGCTGTTGTTGTCGGAGGCGTCTTGGTCATTAGCGGTCACTTGCGAATTGGGGGCATCATCATTTGCGGCCAGGGCGGGCGTAGCAGCCACGCTGCCGAAGAGCATGACGGCCGCCAGCAGGGCGGCAAAACGGGAAGCTTTTTTCACTCCGGGGTCCTCCTTAAATTGATTCCATCTTTTTCTATGGCTTTGATATTCCTGAATGAGTGGGCAAAATTTACGGTTTGGGTTGTTCGGGCTGCTGGGCTGCGGCAGCAGGGGCTGCGTAAGAGGCAAGCTCGGCTGCGGTTTTCTGGTGAACTTCGCCGCTGGCAGAGTCGCCGCCGATCCGCATGTTGCCCTCCAGGCTGGCGAACAGGGCTTCGCGGTTGCGCTCCCTTGTGGCGGGATCCTGCACCACATCGGACTGCACCTTGCCGTCCAGAATGGTAATAATGCGGTCTGCACAGGAGGCCAGCTCCGGTTCATGGGTGACCATGACAAAGGTGGTGCCCATCTGCTTGGATATTTGCAGCATACGGTAGAGCACCTGTTTGGATGTGATAGAGTCCAGGTTGCCGGTGGGTTCGTCCGCAAAGATCACGCGCGGCTTGCTGACAAAGGCGCGGGCGATGCCCACGCGCTGCTGCTGGCCGCCGCTCATCTCGGTGGGCATGTGTTCGGCACGGCCGCCAAGGCCCATGTTTTTTAACTCTTTGCGGGCCATGGCAAGGCGCTGGGAGCGGGAAATGCCCTTGAACATCAGCGGCAGAGCAACGTTTTCGGCCGCCGTCATGGTGGGCAGCAGGTTGTAGCTCTGAAAAATAAAGCCCAAGTGTGCCTGGCGGAACTTGGCCAGCTCATCTTCGGTCATAGCGCTGATCTCGTGCGAACCGATGAATACCTTGCCGCGGGTCGGTTTTTCCAGCCCGGCCAGCTGATTCAGCAGGGTACTTTTGCCACTGCCGGACTGGCCCACGATGCAGCAGAATTCCCCATTTTCAATGGAGATAGAAACATCGTTCAGGGCAATGACCCGTTCTTTGCCCACGGCATACACCTTGCGCAGGTTGACGGTATGGATAATGGGTGCCATTTCAGCCCTCCCTTTTTGACAAAATCCTATACCTCTATACTATATCACATTTTACCCCCGGCGGAAAGGGGGCGGAGTTGTAAAATTGCGGTGGGGCGAAGGAAGTAGTTAGGCGTTAGGAGGGAGGAGGTAGGAGTTAATTAGGAATTAGAAATTAGGAATTGGGGCGGGGAAAGGTGGTGGGGAGGGCGGGGGGAATGGAGCAAAATAAATTTGTGATGAATCATGAAAATATATGTAGGGGACGGCGTCCTCGACATCCCGGATGGGCCTAGGGCAATACCGCATAATTCTAAGTGCCGATACGGCGAGCGAGGTGCGGCAGATGCCAAGCCAAAAGCGCAGATAATACTGGATGTCTTATCGAGCATTTTGGCAACGCAGATGCCGTGCCGCAGCTGCCGGAGCGGTGCTTAAGCCGCAAGGCGGGAATTGTGCGGTGTTGCCCTAGGAATGAAATTTTGTTGAGGGATATATGGCAGGGGTTCTCTGCGCCATGAACCTTAAAATTATCATAAAAAATGCCGCGGCCCGGTGGGGCGGCGGCAAATAGGGATGGGTTATAGATATTCTTCAAAAAATTCTGCGGTGGCGGATTCAATGCGGCGGCGGACGGAGAAATCGTCGATTTTTTTGCCGGATGCGGCGGTGAAATTGTGAGTGGCGTCCTCATACTGGCCGGTCAGGTCCACCAGAGGGCCGCTGTGTTCGGCGGCAGCCTGGCGGGTCAGGTCAATGGTGGTCTGGCTCAGCAATTCGGCATCCCCGGCGGTATAAGCCAGCAGCAGAGGGCCGTTGTAGGTGCGCAGGCTGGCGGTGGGGTCCTGGTCGGCAACCTGCTGCACAAAATCGGCGCTGATCGTTACGCCCCACTTGGGCAGGTCCAGCACGCCGTTCTGTATGGCACCGTCATAAATAGCCTGGCGGCCCTCGGCGCTGTGGTCCAGAAATTCCAGCCCGTCCAGCCCTGTGTTATCCGCCGGTGCCCACAGGGCGGTGGCTTTGATGGAATCTTTCAGGTAGACGCTGACGGCGCGGCCGCCCATGCTGTGGCCCAGCAGGCCGATGCGCTCCGGGTCGGCACCCACAGTGTCGGTCAGGTAGGTGATGGCAGAAGTGATATCATCCCGCATGTTGGCGGGGGTGTAAGCGGTGAACGGCTCCTCGCTTTCGCCGCTGCCCGCAAAGTCAATGGCGATGCTGGCAATGCCGTGCTGGGCCAGCGTTTTGGCCAGCGGCTTGGCGTGGCCGTCCAGCTGGCGGTTGCCGGTAAAGCCGTGGCAGATCACCACGGCAGGCATGTTTTCGGCATTGGCAGGGGTGGTCAGCGTGGCATGGATGCTGCCGCGCTCGCCGGGGATGGTAAGCTGCTGCACCTGAACGGATGCCCCACAGCCGGAAAACAGCACCACCGCCGCGCAGACGGCTGCGGCCAGTAGCACCGCAAAAAAGGAACGCAGATGTTTCATGCAGATTCCCCCTTTCTTAGGGTGTAGCTGAAAAGGCGAAAAATTCGTCGGCTTCTTTGCTTTCAGATACATCTTGGGGGTGAGTATACCACACTGCCCCGGCAATAACAACCACCGCGACGTAAACAAACCGTGAACAAACCATCAATTTACACTGGTAAAAAATTGGTTACGACCGCCTACGGGGCGGAGGTTTACTGCCCCGGTTCCCACATGGCAACGGGGGTCATGATGGTGGGATCACTGGCGGGGGCAAGGTACTGCTGGTAGGTCTGGAACCAGTTGTCCGAAAGATCATCATACACCCAGGAAAGCAGCAACAACTGGCCTACAGGGGATTCGGCGGCAATATAGGTGCTTTCACCTGCCTGCCAGCTGGTGTGGAACACGCTGCCGGCGGCAAAGTTCAGCAGCAGGCTTTCGCCGCCCTGACCGCTGTTGGAGCGAAACAGCATCATGGTGCCCCATTTTTGGGAGTAGAGGTTGGCAACCGTGGAAGAACCCAACAGATAACCGTAAGGATAATCGGAACGGTCGATCCCCAAAAGGGATTCCAGCGCGGTCTGCTCCCCGTTGCGCAGGTTGAGCCGGATGGCGTTGAACGGGGTATCATCCGGATTCTCCCAAATGCTGGTATTCAGATAGAGAGAATCCCCATACAGCGCGGCATGGGTGAAAGAACCGGAATTTTCGTTCAGGCTGTATAACCGCCGGCTTTGGGCGGTGACGGGGTCGTACAGCACAACGTCATAACTGGTGTTCTGGAACCGGGAAGAATAACTGCCGGCCAGGCTGTAATCGGACATTTTATCGGAAGTGAACGGTTCGGCGCAGCGCTCCCGGAACAGCACAAGCTGGTTGTTCCAGACACCGCAGAGGTGGTCGGTATCCGGGATGGGCATGGTTTCGTACTGGCCGGTGGTGCGCTCCATGCGGAACCAGCGGGTGGGCTCTTCGCCCTGCTGGCTCCGCATGATGCCGTATAAATAGGTGGAATCGCAGCCGCCGATATATACGGCGTCATGATCCAGCCGGACAAGCTCGGTGCGGGTGGTGCCGTCCAGCATTTCAATGCGGCCCTGGCCAAAGGCGTTCTGCATCCGGCGGCGGGCGGCGGTAACATCCTCCTGGGTGTAAGGCTCCAGCTCCTGGGTATAAAGGGCCAGCGGAACCCCGGCATCTGCCGCGCGCGCCCAGCGCATGATCTCATCGTCCGACATGGCGTTGATATCCGCGCCGGAAGCGCCCTTTGCCGTTGTGGGCGAATAGGTGCCGTAAACAAGGTAAACGCAATCCCCGGCGGGAACCAGAGAATACATCTGGTCCGTGATGCGGGCAGGGCAGCTGCTGGTGGTATGGGTGCAGCCGGGCACATCACAGAACACGGTCTGCACGCCGGTGCTCAGGTTAGTGCGAAGGATCAGGTTGGCATCATAATCAAACACAGCGGCAGCGCGGTCATCGTCCCATTGGTAAGCGATGACGTCAGTGTAATAATAATCGCTGGTTTCTGGCAGCGGCTCGGCGGGTAGCAGATCGGTGCTGCCCGGCTGCGGGGTGGGGGCATAGGGCTGCCAGGTCAGCTGCATGCTGTAATAGGCGCGGGGAACATCGTCAAGGGTAAAGGAGCCGTACACACAGGTCAGCAGGGCGTTGCCTCTGGCGCTGTACAGGCCGGTTTCGGCGTAATCGCTGCCGTAAGGCACGGTCCAGTCGCCCAGGTCGGTAAGGCCCTCCCACTGCACCCAGGCGTTCAGCAGGTCGGAGATATTCAGCGATACCGGGCTGCCGGACAGCAGGGTGGGATCGTCCAGCGGGGCCTGAACCCACAGGTTCAGCAGGCGGCCGGTTTTATTATCATAATCCAGGGCGAATGTGGGGGATTCGTTGTATTCGGGGTCGCTTTCATCATAGGCGGCATGGGGGTAGCGCAGCAGCCGCGTAATGCCAAGGGAATCACTGGAAGTATACAGCTCGCCGCTGCTGTAGCTGCTCAGGTTATCGGCTGCCACATGGTACCAGGTGTCCGGCAATACCTCGGCATCATGGAGCTGGGTCAGCAGGCTGGCGGCAAAATCAGCGGCGGTATCGCTGGAGGTCATGTTGTAGCGGCTGTTCCCGGCGGGGGTATACAGGGCTGCTGTGCCGTCCAGCCCGGCGGAAACCATCCAGTCCGTGCGGTTCATCTGGGTGCGGTTTTTGACCTGCTGTAATAGATAAAAATCATCCCCGCTGACCTCGCGGGATTCATACAGGCCAGAGCTTTGATTGACGGTGCCGAACATACGGGCATCCTGTGCGCGGAACCAGAGCAGCGGCAGGCAGGCCAGCACAGCCACCAGGGCGGCGCAGGCCAGCATCAGCAGCTTGCCGCGTTTTGTGGTTTTCATACGGGTTCCTCCTGTGCGAGTTCGGCGGCGGTTTGGTTCGGTGCGGGCAGGGTGACGGTTACGGTGGTGCCTTTGCCAAGCTCGCTTTCCATGGCAAGCGTTCCGCCGTGGGCCTGGGCAATGCGGCTGCACAGGGCCAGGCCCAGGCCGCTGCCGCCCTGGCGGCGGGAACGGGATTTATCCACCATATAAAACGGCTCCACCACGCGGGCCAGCTTGTCCGCCGGGATGCCCTGGCCGTGGTCCTGAACCGTCAGCCGGATGGAACCATCTGCCTGTTCGGCGCAGACCGCAATGGCGCTGCCGGGGGTGCTGGCCTTGGCGGCGTTGGTGACAAGGTTGATGACGAGATCACACAGCAGGTCGGCATCTCCCTGCACGGTCAGGCCGTTGGACTGCATGGTCAGAATGCAGCCGTTCAGAGCGGGGTCAACGGCGCGGCGCGCTTCGGCAAAAACAGAATCCAGCTGCACGGGTACCAGTTGGGGGGCGTGCTCACCCAGGCCCATCAGCTGCAGCAGCTTTCCGCTTAAGGCTTCCAGCCGCTGGGCTTCATGGAAGATGGCCCCGGCGGCTTCACGCTGTTCTTCGGGGTCTGGCTGCATGCTGCGCAAAAGGTCGGCATAGCCGATGATGCCGGTCATGGGGGTTTTGAGCTCATGGGTAAACGCACCCACAAAATCATCCCGCTGCTGGACCGAAAGCTCCAGAGCTTCCACTTTGTCCTGCACGGCACCGGCCATCTGGTCAAAGCCCTGGCTCAGGATTTCAAGCTCATCCCCGGTGTGCATCCTGGTGCGCAAGGCATAATCACCCGCGGCAATGCGGGCGCTGGCGGCGGTCAGCACGGTCAGTGGGTGGGTCAGGCGGCGGCTGACAAGCCAGACCACCACGGCAGCCCCGGCCACCACGGCAGCTTCCAGCAGGAAAAAGCGCTGCAGGCTGCGGTTGCGCGCGGCAAAAATCTCCGTTACATCAAAGGTGGTTACCATCACAAGGCCGCCCAGCAGATCGCTGCGGTAGGTGCGGGTCACATTGGGGCCGTACTGCAAAATGCTTTGGCCGTCCTGCAGGCCGTATATGGCATAGGCTTCGTCCTGGGCGGGGTCAGCGGATGCGCGGAACAGCCCCTGGGAATAAACCCCACGGGCCAGATCCCCTGCGCGCCAGGTGGCGGCGGTGATAAAATCATCCCCGCAGGTATCTTCGCCGCGGCCGGTCTGGTCCAGGTAGTAATCCTCTACCACGCCGCACAGCATGGCGTGCATGCTTTGTTCCTGCTCGGCGGCTGCGCTCAGGCGGTCCATAAAGCTGCCGTTGACCAGCACCGCACCGCCCACGGCAAAAAACGCGGCGATGACCAGCAGCATGATGCAGACAAGTTTTTGAGAAAATTTCATAGAAAAACCCGTAAGTAAGTTTGAAATTAGGAATTTTAGGAATTGGAAATGAGAAATCAGCAATTTGAGGTTATTTCTGGTCGGATTTAAGGCGGTAACCGACACGGTAGACGGTTTCGATCTTATCCGCCCAGCCAAGTTTTTTGCGCAGGCGCTGGATGTGCAGGTCCAGGGTGCGGCTGTCCAGCAGATCACCGCCCCACACCCGCCCGTACAATACATCGCGGTACAGCGCCGCCCCGCGGTTGCGCATGAGCTGCTCCAGCAGGTCGAACTCCCGCGGGGTCAGCTCCACCGCCTTGCCCTGCCGGGTCACGGTGCGGGCCACAATATCCATCGTTACATCAAAGGCGGTCAGGGTCTGGCCGCCGCGGCCGGTGCGGCGCAGTACGGCTTCCACACGGGCTAGAAGTTCTTCGATTTCAAACGGCTTTACGATATAATCATCGGCGCCGAGCTGCAGGCCTCTGACCCGGTCCTTAGTGGCGCCCTTGGCCGTGATAAAGATGACCGGCACCCCCAGCGGGCGCAGGTAGCCCAGCAGCTCGTACCCATCCAGGCCGGGCAGCATAATATCCAGCAGGGCCAGGTCAAAGTCGTGCTCGGCAATCAGGTCCGCCGCGGTGCTGCCATCGTTGGCAACCGTGCAGTCATACCCCGCGCGGCGCAGGCTGACCGCAATCAGCCGGGAAATGGTAATTTCGTCCTCCACAATCAAAATGCGGTTCATCCAATGCCCCCAATCGTTATTTATCTTAAGTATAGCACAGAGTTGTCGCCAAGTTGTATAGAAGTTAGGAGGGAGGAGTTAGGAGTTAGGAGTTGGGCGGCGGGATAAAGGCTGCCGTGAACCGAATAAAAGCATTGTAGGGAACGGTCAAGACCGTTCCCTACAGATTATAATGGAAAGTTACGTAGGAGTTTTAATAACCGGCAGCCCCAAAACTCCTAACGCCTACTTCCTAACTCCTAACTACGCATTATGTACCGCTTGTGCCATATCGCGCACAAAGGCTTCGATGTGGGGCACGGCGGCGGGGCCGTATTGGGCAAAGGGCTTGATGATGGCGCTGCCGACGATGGCACCATCGCTGACTTTAACGCATTAAATCGGGAAAGCCAATGGGTTGAAGAAAAAAATTTGAATTTTTCTGCCGTCTTGCACCCAGGGGCAAAAATGCCTATAATGAACACAGAAGCAAAACCACGCGGCGCGTTTGATACGTTTGGCGCGGTAAAAGATAAAAGGAGAACCCCATGCCCGGAATTTTGTATATTGTTGCCACGCCCATTGGCAACCTGGACGATATGCCGCCGCGGGTGGCGGCTACATTTGGCGCGGCGGATTTTGTTGCCGCCGAGGATACCCGCGTGACCCTGAAGCTGCTGAACCATCTTGGCTTAAAAAAGCCGATGATGAGCTATTATGAGCATGCGCTGCACCATGGCGCGGCAATTTTGGACCGCATTGAAGCGGGGGAAAGCTGCGCGCTCTGCTCTGACGCCGGTATGCCCTGCATCAGCGACCCCGGTGAGCAGATCGTGAAAGACGCCATTGCCCGCGGCATTACGGTAACGCCGGTGCCGGGTGCCAGTGCCTGCGTGACGGCGCTGGCGGTTTCGGGGCAGGATACCGCCCGGTTTGTGTTTGAGGGCTTTTTGCCGGTGCCCAAAAAGGAGCGCCGCGAGCGGCTGGAATTTTTGCAGGGGGAGACCCGCACCGTGATTTTTTATGAGGCCCCCCACAAGCTGCGCGGAACACTGGACGACCTGTGCGCCGCCTTTGGCGCGGAGCGCTCCATTACCTTGTGCCGGGAGCTGACCAAGCTGCACGAGGAAATCACCAAGACGACCATCGGTGAAGCTGTGCGCTACTATGAACAGAATGATCCCCGCGGGGAGTATGTGCTGGTTATGGCGGGTACCCCGGCGGCGCAGGCTGCGGCGGAGGAAGTGACCCTGCCGGATGCCGTTGCCACTGCCCGCCTGCTGATGGCGCAGGGCACCCCGCCCGCCGCAGCCGCAAAACAGGCTGCCAAAGGAACGCCGTTCAGCAAGGGCGATATTTACAAAGAACTGATCGCGGCCAAAGATGAGGATGACCGCGAAGAAGAGAGCGAATGATATGGCCGAGCAACCCATGAAAGTGCTGGTTGTCAGCGATGTACACGGGCGTGTGACCCCGCTGCGCTGGCTGCTGAAAAACGAAACTGCCGATGCCCTGTTCTTTTTGGGGGACGGCCTGTATGACCTGAACCAGGCCATTGCCGCAAACGGCGCTGCGCCGGATTACCCCATCTACCGGGTGCGCGGCAACTGCGATATTGGTTCCGATGACCCGGCAGAGGGGCTGGCACCCTTTGGCGGTGTGCTGTTCTTTTACACCCACGGGCATCTGTTCGGGGTAAAATCCGGGTACGAGCGGATCGCCGAATACGCAGCGGACCGCGGGGCGGATGTGGTGCTGTTTGGCCACACCCACTATAAAACGCTGCGCCACGGTACGCCGTTTTCCCCGGCACTGTTCAACCCCGGCAGCCTGCGGGATACCCACAGCTATGGCGTGATCACCATCACGGATGGACAGTGCAGTTTTGAATGGAAGCAGGTGCCGGAACAATGGTAAACAATGCAGTAGTATCCCACAACAGCGTGAACGAGCTGTACTATCTGGAAGAGGTGGACAGCACCAACACCTGGGCAAAGGCAAACCTGGATAAATTCGGCCCGGTGGGGGCAGTGTATACCACCAGCCAGACGGCGGGCCGCGGGCGGCGCGGGCACACCTGGATCAATGCGTCCGGGCAGGCGCTGTATTACACGGTAGTGCTGAAAACTGAGCTGGCTCAGCCCGAAAGCCTGCCGCTGTTTGCCAGCATGGCCGTGGCGGATGCGCTGGAACAGCGGTACGGCATCCAGTGCCAGATCAAATGGCCCAACGACCTGTTGCTGAACGGTAAAAAGATCGTAGGCATTCTGTGCGAGGGGATGCCGGACCACCATGCCATTGTGTGTGGCATTGGCATCAATCTGGCCCAGCCGCAGAGCTATTTTGACGCAATGGAGTTGCCCCACGGCACCAGCCTGGCGTTGCAGGGCATTGCCGTGGATCCGGCGGTGGACGCCGCCGCCCTGGCGGAGAGCATGACGAACTTTGGTTTTGACCGCGCGCTGTACGGCTTTGAGCGGGAGGGCTTTTCCGCTATCCGGGATGCGTATAAGGCGCGCTGTGTAAACTTGGGGAGGCATGTGACCTTTGACGGCGGCGAAGGCACCGCCGTGGATGTGGACGAAGAGGGCCGCCTGGTGGTGCAGGGGGCTGAGGGCAGCACCCATGTGTTTACCGGCGAAGTGAGCGTGCACGGCATTTACGGTGCAGTGTGAGCTATAATCTTATGATTTTTACTATATTTCGTACTTTTTAACGGCGCGCCCCCGGCGTGGGGGAAATTAACAGAAAGTTCACACCGTTATAATATATTTTTCTCAAGTATTGGGTATCCTATAATCACACGGAACGGAGCCGCAACCGTTGCCGTGGAACATGATTCCTCCTCACACCAAAACGATACCCCATCGCCCCCGCCTGAAGCCGCAATCAGGCGGGGGCAACTTTTGTAGTTAGAAGTTAGGAATTAGGAGTTAGGAATTTGAGGCGGGATATAGGCTGCGGGCGGGAAATATAGAGATAAAATCATAAAGAATAAGAATGCAGAGATGTAGAGGGAAAATACATCGCTGCATTCTTTAGTTTTTTGGGGGAGACAAAAAGGCGCGTGATAAAGTGGAACTTGTAAGGGGCGATGCTGGCATCGTCCCTTAGGTGAACCTTGCCGTATATCTCATTATGGCATATACAGCGAGGCCCCGGAACGGTCAAGACCGTTCCCTACAGCTTATTTTATATTGCGATGCAAACATACAAATGGTCTGTAGGGCGGAATGCCCTCATCCCGCCGCGGAGAAGCCTTGCTGATCGCTCAAACGCGAACTTGTCGGGGCATAGCCCCTCTATCTTGCTGACGCAAGACCGTTCTATCGCTTGCACACCCCACTGGGGTGTGCATTGTTGAACATCATTCAACAAACGCGAAGTTAGAAGTTACTTTTTGACTTCCTTTGTGATTTCAGTTGTCTTTAATTGTACCTGATAAGTGTTTTCTTCTCCGCTCAAATTGGTTGTTTTCAATTCAAACCACAAATTATCAGTCAACTTATCATCACTATCTCTGAGAAAGTCACCAGAAATTTTCCCAATATTTCCAGAAACATCTATTGCCCCACCTGTCTGATCATCAACACCATTAGAAAGCAAAATTGCTTTTTCACTTCCATTGATATAAATGGTAGTTGAGTATGTAGTAATATCAGAAAAATCGTCTGACATCACTTTCAAATCGCCACCATAACAAATTTCATCTTTGCCATCTAAAATAATTACACCATTCGACACAGAAATATATTTATTTTCTCCGCTAAATGAATATACCTTTAAGGGCTGTTCTCCATTGCTTTCGGAGGAAGTGTTGCACCCTGCAAGCAGAACCGTACAAGCAAGCAACCATAGCACAACTGCCATTATCTTTTTCATAATATCACCATCCCATCAAATTCCGATTTGCCGGAACCGCTGCAATTTTCATGTTTGGCCCCATTAAATTCCGTTTTATCAAAATACAGGCCGGTTTATTTCAGAACCTTATTCCACTTGCCATCATCCTGATAGAAGAAATATACCAAGGATAACAGGTTCTGTTCTGCTCATGGGGGACCTACAAAGGAATGTTACTGTTTGCCCAGCTGCCAGAACGCAACGGCGCTGGCGGCGGCAACGTTGAGGGAATCGACCCCGTGGGACATGGGGATGCGCACCGTGTAATCGCAGGCGGCAATGGTGGTGTGGGCAAGGCCATCGCCCTCGGTGCCCAGCACGATGGCCAGCTTCGGCTCGGCGGCCAGGGCGGCATCGTCGATAGAAACCGAAAGATCGGTCAGCGCCATGGCGGCGGTCTTGAAGCCGAGAGCGTGCAGTTGCTGCATGCCCTGCTCCGGCCAGTCGGCGGCGGTGGAGCCGATCTGGGTCCAGGGCACCTGGAACACGGTGCCCATGCTGACCCGCACGGCCCGGCGGCACAAGGGATCGCAGCAGGAGGGTGTGACGAGCACGGCGTCCATGTTCAACGCGGCAGCACTGCGGAAGATGGCTCCGATGTTGGTGGAATCCACAATGCCTTCCAGCACGGCCACCCGGCGGGCATTGCGGCAGACTTCCTCCACCGTGGGCAGCAGGGGACGGTGCATCGCGCACAGCACGCCGCGGGTCAGCTCGAAGCCGGTCAGCTGGGCCAGCATGGCGCGGTCAGCGGTATACACCGGGGCGTTCCCGCAGCGGGCCAGAACCTCGCTGGCCGGGCCGGTGATCTGCTTGCGCTCCATTAAAAAGGAGATAGGCTGATACCCGGCGTCCAGTGCGCGGGCAATCACCTTGGGGCTTTCGGCAATAAAAATGCCTTTTTCCGGTTCCAGACGGCTGCGCAGCTGAGCCTGGGTCAGCCGGGCGTAAACGTCCAGCTCCGGGGCGGCAAAATCAGTAATTTCAATCACGTTCGGCATACAAAAAGGCGCTCCTTTGCAAAGCTTTGCCTTTATTGTAGCACACCGCAGAAAATCTGGCAAAAAGCATTGACAGGACTAGATAGAGGCAGTATCATCCAAATGGTTGATGGTACATCCAACTTGAAAAGGAGGCCAAACATGCAGGCAGAACAGAACAAGGACCCGACCGAGCGGCAGATGACCAAAATTGCGCGGGAAGCGGCTAAGTTTACCGTACAGATGATGAAAGCCGATGGCATTGGCACGGCAGAGTTTGATTTTATCCATCTGGTACGCCACAACCCCGGCATGACCCAGGCGGATGTGCGTGCGGCCCTGAAGATTGATAAGGGGGCGGCCGCCCGCCGTGCGGCCAGCCTGGAAGCCAAGGGCTACCTGGTGCGCAAACCGAACCCGGACGATGGCCGCAGCCAGCTGCTGTATGCCACGCCCAAGGCCGAGGAACTGAAAAACTCCAAAGCTGCGATTGAAACCGTATTTTATGCCTGGCTGGTGGAGGAACTGCCGGAGGCTGAACGGGAAGCCTTTTGCAAAACGCTGGAAACTCTGTATTGGCGCAGCAAAAACCAGCGGCGGGCAGGGTTCCCGGATGTGACGGCGCGGGTGCAGCAGATGAATGGGGAGGAATTGCAGGATGAAGAACACGGAAAGCGCCCCGGTGCGCCAGCCAGACCGGGTGCTGAGCTACTTCGAAAACCAGAGGCCGGTGCTGGCGGTGGTAACGGTATCGGGCCTGATCTATAACCTGGGTCTGGTGGTCGGCCCCTGGTTTGAGGGCCAGCTGGCCCAATGCCTGCTGGGCATTTTGAACGGGAACGAAACCTTTGCCGCCATGGCGGCGCTGTGTGCGGGCTATTTGATCGCCATTGCGGTGGTGCAGGGGTCGCGGTTCATCAAGCGGCTGTATGTGCGCAAGTTTGCCAACAACATCAACCGCAGCATGAAACAGGTGCTGTACGCCAATCTGGTGCGGAAAGGCAAGGTTGAGCTGGAACAGGCCGGCACCGGCACCCTGATGACCAAAGCTATTTCCGATGTGGACGCCTGTGCCGAGGGCATGCGCAAGTTCACCACGGAAATTTTTGATACCGGCATTGCCCTGCTGGCCTATGCCGTGATGCTGCTGGGGTACGACTGGCGGCTGGCGCTGCTCTGCCTGGTGTTTGCGCCAATCTCCTATTATATTGCCGAGCAGATGAAAACCCTGGTGCAGCGCACCGGCGCTGCCAACAAGGAGAGCACAGGCCGCCTGAGCGCCGCCACACTGGACCGGGTGTCCGGCGCGCTGACCTACCGCGTGTATGGCTGTGAGCCGCAGCGCGATGCCGCGTATGAAGCCTGCCTGCAGGATTACGAGCGTACCGCCGTCAAAGCTGGGCTGCCGGTGGCCGCCATGCCGCCGCTGTACGGGGTCATCTCGATGACCGGCGTGCTGTTCATCTTTACCTTTGGCGCGCGCAATGTGGCGGGCACCGGCTGGGCCGCCTGGGATATTGCAGCGTTCACCACGTTCTTGTCCTGCTTTGGCAAATTGGCGGTCAAATCCTCCCACGCGGCAAAGCTGTTCAACGCGGTGCAGAAAGCCCAGGTATCCTGGGAACGCATCAAACCGCTGATGCGCCAGCCGGACCCCCTGCCGGAAGAGATCCCGGCCAAGCCGGAAACCCTGACCGTGAACAAGCTGGGCTTTGCCTACCGGGGCGGGGCACCGGTTTTGCAGGATATCACCTTTACCGCGCAGCCGGGCCGGATCTTTGGCATTACCGGCGCGGTGGCTTGCGGCAAATCCACACTGGGCAAAGCATTTTTGTGTGAGCTGCCCTATACCGGTTCCATCCAGTACGGCGGGCGTGAGATGGCCGGCATGACGGACGCGGAGCGCTGCGGCGTGGTTGGCTACCTGGGGCATGACCCCGAGCTGCTGAGCGACAGCATCCGCAACAACATCCTGCTGGGCAGAGATGACGACGCCTGGAAGTACCTGCGGGCCGTCTGCCTGGAGGATGAAGTAAAAGCGATGCCCAACGGCCTGGATACCCGCGTGGGCGATGGCGGCGTGCGCCTGTCCGGCGGGCAGCAGCAGCGTTTGGCGCTGGCCCGCACACTGGCCCACCCGCGCCCGCTGCTGGTGCTGGACGACCCGTTCTCGGCCCTGGACCGCAAAACAGAAGAACAGGTTTTTGACAACCTGCGTAAAATGACCGCGGGCAGCACCGTGCTGCTAATCAGCCACCGGCTGTACCTGTTCCCCCAGATGGACGGCGTGTTGTGGATACAGGACGGCAAAGCAGTCTGTGCGGCCCACAAGGAACTGATAGTGCAGAACCCGCAGTATGCCGCGCTGGTAAATGCCCAGGAAGGAGGCGAGCAGGATGAACCGGAAAAATGAGACCGTGCGCAGCGTTGTGCTGGGTACCGTGCGCCGCCAGCCGCTGCTTTGCACCGCGCTGGTGCTGGCCGTGGCCGGTGCGGTGGCGGCAAGCCTGCTGCCGCCGCTGGTACTGGGCCGCGTGGTGGACCGCCTGACGGCCCGGCAGGTGGTGCCCTTTGCGCTGGCGTTGGGGTACTTTGGGCTGCTGGCACTTTCCGGCGGGTTGGATTCCCTGCGGGAAAGCTTGATGACGGTGTTTGGACAGAGAATGACCCACGCCCTGCGCAGCGCCATGTGCGCCAAGCTGGACAAGCTCCCGGCGGAAGCCTTTGTAAACCAGGAATCCGGCGCGGCGGTTTCCCGCTTTGTGGGTGATGTTGACACGGTGGAAGAGCTGTTCACCTCCGGCATCATCAGCATGTTTGCGGATGCCTGCCGCCTGTGCGGCATTCTGGCCGTGATTTTTGCAGAGAACCGCGGGCTGGCGTTGATCCTGCTGGTGGTTTTGCCGCTGCTGTATCTCTTTACCCGCGTGGTGCAAAAGCGGATGCTGAAAGCGCAGCTGCAAAACCGTGCCGCTGTGGCGCGGGCTTCCGCCCATGTGCCGGAAACGCTGCGCTGCATCCGCACCATCCACACCCTTCGGCGGGAAAGCTATATGGCAAAAGCCTATGACGAAGCGCTGGACGACAGCTTTGCCGCGGTGGAGAAAACCAATTTTTACGATGCCTGCTATTCGCCTGTGATTTTGATTATGAACGCGGCGGTGGTGGCGCTGGTTATGCTGCTTTCCGCAGCGGGCAGCCCGGAAGTGCGGGCGTTCTTTGGCATGTCGGTCGGCACGGCTGTGGCGGTCATTGCCTATATTTCCCAGGTGTTCACCCCACTGGAAAGCATCGGCATGGAGATTGAGAGGATTCAATCCGCTGTGGCCGGTGTGCGGCGCATCAACGGCTTTTTGGCGCAGGCAGAGCGCATTCCCACCGCTGAAACCGCCCCGCAGGCCGTGCCGGGTGCCCCCAGCGTGGAGCTGCAGAACGTGCATTTTGGTTATGAGAGCGATGAGGAAGTGCTGCACGGCCTGAGCTTTGCTGTGCAGAAAGGCGAGCAGGTCACCCTGACCGGCCGCACCGGCGCGGGAAAGAGCACCATCTTTAAGCTGCTGCTGGGTTTGTACCGCCCGCAGCAGGGCAAAGTGATGCTGAACGGCGTGGAAGCCGCCACACTGCCGGATACTGCCCGCCGCCCGCTGGTTGGCTATGTGGAGCAGAGCTTCCGCCGTGTGCCGGGCACCGTGCGGGACCAGATCACCCTGTTTGATGCCGCCATCACCCCGCAGCAGGCGGAGGATGCCGCCCGCACCGTGGGCCTGCATGACGCCATTGCGGAGCTGCCCGAAGGGTACGATACCCCGTGTACGCCGGGCATCTTCTCGCAGGGGCAGTGGCAGCTGCTTTCCATCGCGCGCGCCATTGCAGCCGGGCCGCAAATCTTGCTGCTGGATGAAATTACCGCAAACCTGGACGCCGGAACAGAACAGACTGTTCTGGATGCTTTGCAGCGCGCCGGTCAGAACCGAACCGTGGTTTCCATCAGCCACCGGCTGTACAACCGCACCGGCGGGCGAAGCATTGAGATCTGACACTGACCACTTTAAGCACCGAAAAAAGAGCAATTTTTGACCCTTTACAGCGGGCGGCGGCTGTACTAAAATAATCCCTGCTTTGGGGGTGTGGCTTGGAAATTGAGAATTCAGGTTCCCGGCACCTCCTGGGGAGGAAAGTACCATGGCAAAAGACTTAAGGCAAGCCGTTCCCGGTGCTGCTGCAGTTCACCATGCAAGGGCAGTGAGAAATCTGCTGGACAGCTCCGGTGTTCGATACATTTATCTTCCACCATATAGTCCTGATCTGAATCCCATTGAAAAGCTCTGGTCGAAGGTGAAGTCTTTCCTTCGTAAATTCAAGGCGAGGACGCTGGATGCTCTTCCGAACGCGATACAATGTGCTTTTCAGACAGTTTCGCTTTCTGACTGCTCAGGCTGGTTCCATTCCTGCGGCTATTCGCCTTATTTTTTGAAAATTGCTATAGAAGCAGTGCAGGCACAGGTTTGGACGCGCCTGTTCTGCTTTTGATTTTAGAAATCAATAGGAACCCGCGGAGAACACATACCCGCCGCAGCGGCGGCATTGGCTCAACACGGCACGGCAAGCTTCGTCCGCCTGACGCAGATACTCTTTTTTGCGGGCGGTTTCGGCGTGCTGCTGCTCCTGCATGGCCCGCCAGCGGGGGCAGGTTTTGTGGCAGCCTTCAAACGCACAGGTACAAGTGGAACGGCAGGGAAGCATGGGACATCATCCATCCTTTCAATCCAGAGCTTGCCCAAAATGGTTTGATCTGGTCGGCAAAGAAGTATTTGACGATAATTCCAGTATATCGGGGCCAAACGGGCGTTGCCACCATGGCGGCGTTATATCTGTGTAAATTTTGCGTGAGGTTGACGGCGGTGAAGCTGCGCACTGGGTGGGGTGTTTGTCGGGATGTTGGCGGCGCGGGGCAGCATCCATATCGACCATGCTATTCTGGGCAGCGGCGGCCTGGAGCAGAACAGCCCGCTACCAGCAGCACTTTGCCCGGCCCATCCTGCACGAACAGGATTTGCAGCATGAAGAACTGCTGGCCGGCTACCCGGAGCGCTGGGGCAACCTGGTGCGGGACATCTGCCTGAGCGAGTGAGGGCCGGGAAATAAAACGATAAACTATAAAAAGAGAAGAGCTTGGCGGCTGGTATGGGCCGAGAAGCTCTTCTTTATTATATCATGATTCATATACGTGCTGGCGCTGGAATTATTCCTGCACCGGTGCGGGGTCCACGTTCAGGATGTCATTAAAATAGTTGTTGGCAATCATAAAAACACCCATTGTGGTAATTACCACAAGCTGCTCTTCAGTAAAGGTTTGCTGCATCAGGCGCATCAGGTCCTCCGGCACATGCTTGGGGTCACGGGCAATGGCGCGGCCATATTCGATCAGCAGGCGCTCATCATCGGTAAAATCAAAGGTGGCAAAGTCAATATGGTTCTTTTCCAGCAGGCGGGAAAAATAGGCGCTGCATACCAGGCAGTCATTTTGCAGCGAAATGGCGTACTCATAAAAATCTGCGGCGCGCTTGCCGATCAGCCGCTGCAGCTCACGGTCCAGCTCATAGGAGCTTTCTTCCAGCGTATGGAACGCCGTTACATTATGCAGCAGGGTCAGCTTTTCGTTGGTCAGCTGGTAGCCCTGGGCCAGGTGGTTATCCACCGCGGCGCGGACCTCCTGCGGGGCTGTGGAAAGGTCAATCTTTGAAATATATGACATAACGGGTCTCCTGTTTATGCAAAATAAACCCATTACTTAACTTGATAAGTTGGTTGATAGTGCTGCCAGTATACCACCTGCCGGGCGGTACGTCAACGCCAAACGGGCAAAAACAGGATTGCAGAGAGAAAGAATTCATGCTACACTGGCAGAAAGTGAAACTGCGAAAGGGATGCAGAACAATGGAAAAGGAACAGGCATTGCAAGCCCTATTGGATCAAGTGGTCCGGCAGGGGGATTTTATCGGTGTCAGCGCGCTCTACCTACGGGATGGCAAACAGCTGGCTTATGCACAGGCGGGCATGGCGGACCGGGAACGGGGCATCCCCTTTGCGCGGGATACCATCTGCCGGGTGTTTTCGATGAGCAAGCCCATCACGGCCTTTGCGGTGATGAAGCTATGGGAGGACGGCAAACTGGACCTGGACGCCCCGGTGGCAGCCTATCTGCCGGAGTTCGGGGATGGCGAGCATACGAACCTGACAATCAGGCAGCTGCTCTGCATGACCTCCGGGTATGGCTACAATGATAACGATTCGGTACAGTCGGCGGGGTTGGGCAGGCTGTATGATGAAATTTCGGAATCCTTTACCAAAGGCGGGCAGCGTACCACGCGTCAGGTGATTGCCGAAATGGCGAAGCTGCCGCTGCTGTACCGCCCCGGCAAGGGCTGGCGGTATGGCGTCAGCGCGGATATCCTGGCCGCAGCGGTGGAAGCCGCCAGCGGGATGAACTACCGCGATTTTTTGAAGCAGAACCTGCTGGACCCGCTGGAGATGGTGGATACGGATTTTTATGTGCCGGAAGCCAAGCGTGGCCGGTTTGCCCAAGCGTATGATTTCAATTCCGGCGCAGCGGTGCCCGATGTGGTGAACCACCTTGGCATCCAGATGAACATGAAAAGCCTACCGGAGTTCCTTTCCGGAGGGGCAGGCATGGTTTCGACCATTGACGATTATGCCCACTTTGCCACCATGCTGATGAACGGCGGCGAATGGAACGGCTGCCGCCTGCTGAAACCGGAAACGGTGCAGGCGATGGCGGAGCCGCTGCTGAACGCAGAGCAACGCAAGATTTTTGTGGGGCAGGATACCATGCGCCTTGGCATGAGCTATGGCCATTTGATGAGTGTCTGCGTTGCCCCGGAGGAAAGCCCGGTGCCGCTGCACCTGGGGGAATACGGCTGGGATGGCAAGCTGGGAACCCTGTTCACCAACGACCCTGCAACCCGCAGCAGCCTGCTGATGATGCTGCAGCGCAACGGCCCCTGGGACAGACTGGTCAACCTGCGCGTTGGCGTAAAGAAAATTTTGTGGGAATGAGGGGGATGATGGCATGGAGCCATACCGCCCGAACTGTTATAAAATACCGGAACTGAACGGCCTGCGGGTGCTGCTGGTGTTTATCGTCAGCTGGTACCACTTTTGGCAGCAATCCTGGCTGACGCCGAGCATTGGCAGTTACTCTCTGGATTATCTGCTGCGCGCCGGGTATATGCCCGTGGACGGAACGATTTTGCTTTCTGGCTTTTTGCTGTTCCTGCCCTATGCCCGTGCCATGCTGCTGGGAGAGGCGGTACCGAACACAAAACAGTTTTACCAGCGCCGCATCATACGCATTGTGCCCAGCTATTATTTTGTCACGCTGGCGCTGCTGTTTGCCGTGGCGCTGCCCTGGCACCTGTACCATAACAGCTCCGATATGGTGCGGGATGTTGTGATGCACCTGACCTTTACCCAGACGTTTAACCCGGCAACCTATATTGCAACCCCCATCGGGGTGGCTTCCTGGACCATTGCAATCGAGATGCAGGCGTATTTGATCTTCCCGCTGCTGGCGCGGTGGGCGATGAAAAATCCCCTTGGCACCCTGATGACAATGGCAGCGGGGACGTTCGCCTTCCGCGGGTGGTGCGTCTGGCGGCTGGATGAATACAATATGGTGGTCAACCAGCTGGCAAACTTTTTGGACATATACGCGCTGGGCATGGGGGCGGCACTGCTGTATGTCTGGCTGGTGCAGCGCTACCCGGCAGCGGAAAAACGCAAAGCGATGGCATGGCAGGGGATTGCAACGCTGCTGTGCGTGCTTTCCACCTGGGGGATGCTGCGCATTTTCCGGGTGCAGGCAGGGGAGAGCGGCCAGGCGGCTTTGCAGGCCGGGCAGATGATGCGCCGCCCGCTGCTGGGGCTGGCTGTTGCGGGAATCCTGCTCACCCTGCCGTTTGCGGCGCGCTCGCTACGCTTTTTGATGGGTAACCGGGTGATGGGCTGGCTGGCGGCGGTTTCGATGAACTACTACCTGCTGCACCAGAACCTGGCCGTTCACCTGAAACGGCTGGGCGTTCCACCGTCCGTCAGCGCGGAACCGAACCGGGCAGGGGAGCAGCCGTGGCAGCTGCAATATACCCTGCTGTGCTTTGGGCTGTCCCTGCTGGGGGCAGCGCTCATTACGCTGTTGATTGAAAAGCCGTGCGCGAAGGTGTTGAAAAAGATGTTTGCGCGTGGAAAAGCGGAAAACAAGGCGTAACGTGCTGTGGGAAAGCGCGGACATTGATGACCTGATAAGCAAAAAAGGCGCCGCCGGACTTTTCATCCGGTGGTGCCTTTTTGGCTATAAAGATAGAAAAGAAAACAAAGGCAATACCGCATAATTCCCGCCTGACGGCTTAAGCACCGCTCCGGCGGCTGCGGCACGGCAACTGCGTTGCCAAAATGCTCGATAATACATAAAGTATTATCTGCGCTTTTGGCTTAGCAGCTGCCGCACCTCGCTCGCCGTATTGGCACTTAGAATTATGCGGTGTTGCCCAAAGTTTATGGTGCGGCTGCAGTAGTTTGTTGCACTGGGTGACAAAATGTGATGTGCTTTTTAAGCTGCATCTGCAGCAGGCACTGCACACAACGGCAGGCGGTTGGCCCCACTTCTGAGAGGAGGTGAGAACCATGCGTTTTACATTCACTTTCTATGTTGGCCGAAAGACGATCACGCTGGGTTTAGTGGTAAAAAGCAAGAACCGCCACCCTGGCCGGTGACGGTTCTTCAATGAACTCGATAACCTAAAAGGGTCAACCGCTATAACATGCCCGGCGGGGCTGTCAATAAGTATGGCTACAGCACATTCTGCTTGCGGAAAGCGCTGGGGGTCATGCCTTTTTCTTTTAGGAACACGCGGTTAAAGCTGCGGATGGTGCCAAAGCCGCACTGTTCGGCCACCTGGGTGATGGGCAGGCTGCTGCCCTGCAGCAGCGCGGCGGCGTGGCTGATGCGGTACTGGTTGATAAAACCCTGAAAGCCGGTGTGCAGGCTGTGGTTGAAGTAGGCCGAAAGATAGGTGTAATTATATCCAAGATCACGTGCCATCTGTTCCAGCGTCAGGGTGTGGGTGTAATTCTTTTGCACATAGTCGATAATTTTGGAGGAAAGGTGGGCATCCACATCCGGCACGGGGCGCGGCTGCAAAAAGCACTGCTCCAACGCTGCACCGCAGATCAGGTAAAGCCCGGCCAGCTGCTTGCAGCGGTTGCCGCCCGGCCAGAGCAGCTCCATCAGGGGCGCAGCTTCCATGCGGAACACAGGGGTGATAAACTCCCGCTGGCCCAGCTGAGAAATAAATTCTGGCACCCAGTCGGTAGAAAACACCCATAACACGCTCTGAGATTCGCCAATGGTGCGGTAGCTGTGGATTTGGTCCGGCAGCACCAGCAGGGCTTCGCCGGGGTGAACTTCGTACTGCTCGGTTTCCAGCGTACAGGCCAGTGTGCCGGACTGCACACACAGGAATTCAAAGCTGTGGTGCAGATGCGCCGGAAAATTAAAGTTATGGTCGCGCTGGCAGTACAAATAATTGTGCTGGTCAGAACGCTCAGACTCATAGAACAGCATACGGGGGGAACCTCACTTTCTTGTTACACAAAGTTTGGCCGGGTGAAAACACCAAAACACCCAAACTTCTGTCTATTATTTTATACGCTCTTTCTTGCACTTGCAAGGGGAAATTCGGTAAAATAAAGAAAAAGCGGAGGGAACCGCAAGAAAAAACACAACGCAAAGGAGAATGGCTCATGTACTACATTGGTATCGATCTGGGTACCTCGGCAGTCAAGCTGCTGCTGATGCAGGGCGACGGGCAGATCGCCAACATTGTAAGCCGCGAATATCCCATTGCATTCCCGCATCCGGGCTGGAGCGAGCAGAACCCCGCGGACTGGTGGGACGCTGTCTGTGCAGGCATTCCGGAGCTGCTGAACGGCTTTGATGCTTCGCAGGTGGCCGGTATTGGTGCCGGCGGCCAGATGCACGGCCTGGTGGTGCTGGATGCACAGGACAAAGTGATCCGCCCCTGCATTTTGTGGAATGACGGCCGCACCCAGAAGCAGGTGGAATACCTGAACAACGTCATTGGCAAAGAAAACCTGAGCAAGTACACCGCAAACATTGCATTTGCCGGCTTTACCGCCCCCAAACTGCTGTGGATGCGCGATACCGAGCCGGAGAACTTTACAAAGATCAGCAAGATCATGCTGCCGAAGGACTACATCAACTACAAGCTGACCGGCGTACACTGCACCGATTACTCCGATGCTTCCGGCATGCTGCTGCTGGATGTGCAGCACAAGTGCTGGAGCAAAGAAATGCTGGATATCTGCGGCGTTAGCGAAGCCAAGATGCCCAAGCTGTTTGAAAGCTGGGAGCCGGTTGGCACCCTGACCGCCGAAGCTGCTGCCAAGCTGGGTTTGCCGGAAGGCGTTAAGGTCTGCGCCGGCGCCGGCGACAATGCTGCCGCTGCTGTTGGCTGCGGCGCTGTGGGCAACGGCAAGTGCAACATCTCGCTGGGAACCTCCGGTACCGTGTTCATCACCAGCAGCACCTTTGGTGTGGACAAGCAGAACGCCCTGCACAGCTTTGACCATGCAGACGGCGGCTACCACCTGATGGGCTGCATCCTGTCCGCTGCAAGCTGCAACAAGTGGTGGATGGAAGATATCCTGAACACCCAGGACTTCGGCAAGGAGCAGGAGCCCATCACCGCTGAAAAGCTGGGTGCAAACGATGTGTACTATCTGCCTTACCTGATGGGTGAGCGCAGCCCCCATAACGATCCCGCAGCCCGCGGTTCTTTCATCGGGCTGCGTATGGATTCCACCCGCGCCGATATGACCCAGGCTGTGCTGGAAGGCGTTGCCTTTGCCATCAAGGATTGTGTCGAGATCGCTCGTGCACAGGGCGTTGAGATCGCATCCAGCACGCTGTGCGGCGGCGGTGCCAAGAGCCCGCTGTGGCGCGAGATCATGGCAAATATTCTGGGCATTCCCCTGGCGCTGCCCCAGACTGAGCAGGGCCCCGGTTACGGCGGCGCCATGCTGGCAGCCGTTGCCTGCGGCGAATACGCCACGGTGCAGGAATGCGCGGATAAGCTGATCAAGATCAAGAGCGTGACCGAGCCGGATCCGGCTCTGGTTAAGAAATATGCAGCCCGCTATGAGCTGTGGCACAAGCTGTACCCGGCCCTGAAGCCGCTGTATGCAGAGATGGAGGCATTGCAATGAAGATCTATTCTGTAAATGATCCCGAATTCAAGCCTTATGGCCGTGTGGTGACCGGTCTGGAAGCTGCCAAGGCAGAGATCCTGCAGGCGCTGGCAACCACCCCGCTGCCGGAAGCTACCGACTATGTGGCCGAGGAGCCTGTTCTGCAGGGGCTGCCCGCAATGGTGGAAGTTTCCGAGCATCTGTTTGGCGGCATGCCGGTCCAGCTGGGCTGGTGCAACGGCCACAACACCAAACTGAACTGCCTGGAATACCACCGCGACAGTGAGTTCAACCTGGGCACCGAGGATTTCATCCTGCTGCTGGCCAAGATGGACGACATCACCGATGGTAAGCTGGACACCGCAAAGGTCAAGGCTTTCCGCGCACCGGCAGGCACCCTGGTGGAAGTTTACGCCACCACCCTGCATTACGCACCCTGCCATGTGGACCCGGCCAAGGGCTTCCGCGTGCTGGTTGCACTGCCGCAGGGCACCAACACCGCCAAGCCGGAAATCAAGGCTGACGGCGGTGACGACGCCCAGCTGTGGGCCTGCAACAAGTGGCTGCTGGCCCATGTTGAGAGCAGCGAAGCTGCCGCAGGCGCTTATGTCGGCCTGGAAGGCGTGAACATCGACATCGCAGACGATCTGTAAAAATAGTTAGAAGTTGGAAGGGAGGAGTTAGGAGTTACAATGTGCGTGCAGGCGCACACCATCAACTCCTACTTCCTAACTTGATATTGAGCAGAGCAAAATTAAAAAATAAACGGAGGGCAAACTTATGAAGTCTACCAACATCCCTGAAGTCAAGCTGGGCATTGTTGCCGTCAGCCGTGACTGTTTCCCCATTCAGCTGAGCGAAAAGCGCCGCGCCGCTATCGTGGCAGCCTGCCAGGCTAAGGGTCTGGACCTGTACGAGGCAAAGACCACTGTTGAGAACGAGAAGGACATGGAGAAGGCTGTTGCCGAGGTTACCGAGGCTGGCTGCAATGCTCTGACCGTTTTCCTGGGCAACTTTGGCCCCGAAACTCCGGAAACCCTGATCGCAAAGTTCTTCAACGGCCCCTGCATGTTTGTTGCAGCTGCTGAAGGCGACGGTGACATGATCAACGGCCGCGGCGATGCTTACTGCGGCATGCTGAACTGCTCCTACAACCTGGGTATGCGCCACCTGAAGGGCTACATCCCCGAATACCCCATCGGCACTGCTGATGAGATCGCTGACAAGATGATCGAGTTCGTTCCCATCGCCCGCACCCTGCTGGGTGTGCGTGATCTGAAGATCATCACCTTCGGCCCCCGCCCGCAGGACTTCTTTGCCTGCAACGCACCCATCAAGGGCCTGTACGAGCTGGGCGTTGAAGTGGAAGAGAACAGCGAGCTGGACCTGCTGGTTTCCTACAAAGAGCATGCAAATGACCCGCGCATCGAGGATGTCTGCAAGGATATGGCTGCCGAGATGGGCGAAGGCCACTACTATCCCGACCTGCTGGCCCGCATGGCTCAGTTTGAGCTGACCCTGCTGGACTGGGCAGATGCACACAAGGGCAACAAGAAGTACGTTGCTTTTGCTGACAAGTGCTGGCCTGCATTCCCCTCTCAGTTCGGCTTTGAGCCCTGCTATGTCAACTCCCGCCTGGTAAGCCGCGGCATCCCCGTTTCCTGCGAAGTTGATATCTACGGCGCTCTGTCCGAGTACATCGGCATGTGTGCTTCCGGCGATACCGTTACCCTGCTGGACATCAACAACAGCGTGCCCCAGTACATTTACGATGAGGACATCGCAGGCAAGTTTGATTACAGCCTGACCGATACCTTCATGGGCTTCCACTGCGGCAACACCCCGGCCTGCAAGATGTGCAGTGACCGTGCCGTTAAGTATCAGCTCATCCAGCACCGTCTGCTGGAGCCGGCCGGCAGCGATCCCGACTTCACCCGCGGCACCCTGGAAGGTGACATTGCACCTTCTGACATCACCTTCTACCGTCTGCAGTGCGACAGCGAGGGCAACCTGCGCTCCTATATTGCAGAGGGCGAGATCCTGCCTGTTGCTACCCGCTCCTTCGGCGGCATTGCAATCTTCGGCATCCATGAGATGGGCCGTTTCTACCGCCATGTTCTGGTCCAGAAGCGTTACCCGCACCACGGCGCCGTTGCATTCGGTCATTACGGCAAGATCCTGTTTGAGGTCCTCAAGTTCCTGGGCATTCAGGACATCGCTTACAACCAGCCCAAGAGCCTGCCGTACCCGACCGAGAATCCGTTTGCTTGATCTGGCATAAAAAGCTGAACCACAATCCAGCAACAAGAACGGAATCCACTATTTTGTTTCGGTAACAGTCACTATACTGTTAAGCGTAGGGAAAAACCGTAAAAAAACAAAAATCTAGGGAGGAACATTATGCTGAATCCGTCCGAACTGAAAAAGATCGATGCCTATTGGCGTGCCAGCAACTACCTGGCAGCAGGCCAGCTGTACCTGCTCGATAACCCCATGCTGCGCCGTCCGCTGACCCGTGACGACGTGAAGAAGAAGATCGTTGGCCACTGGGGCACCGTGCCTGGCCAGAACTTCGTTTATGTTCACCTGAACCGTGTCATCAAGAAGTACGACCAGGATATGATCCTGATCTCCGGCCCGGGCCACGGAGGAAACTTCTTTGTTGCCAACGCTTACCTGGATGGCACCTACTCTGAAGTTTACCCCAACATCAGCCGTGATGAAGAGGGCATGAAGAAGCTGTTCAAGCAGTTCTCTTTCCCCGGCGGCATCTCCAGCCACGTTGCACCCGAAACTCCGGGCTCCATCAACGAAGGCGGTGAGCTGGGCTACTCCATCGCACACGCATTTGGCGCTGTGTTCGATAACCCGGATCTGATCTGCGCAGTTACCGTTGGCGACGGCGAAGCTGAGACCGGCCCCCTGGCCACCAGCTGGCAGTCCAACAAGTTCCTGAACCCCGTGGGTGACGGCGCTGTTCTGCCCATCCTGCACCTGAATGGCTACAAGATCTCCAACCCCACCATCTTTGGCCGTATGACCCATGAAGAGATGGAGAGCTTCTTCCGTGGCTGCTCCTGGAAGCCGTACTTCGTTGAAGGCGACGACCCGATGACCATGCACGAGAAGATGGCTGAGACCCTGGATACCGTCATCGAAGAGATCCACGACATCCAGAAGCGCGCCCGTGCTGGCGAGGATATGGGCCATATCCAGTGGCCTATGATCGTTCTGCGCACCCCGAAGGGCTGGACTGGCCCGAAGGTAGTGGACGGCAAGCCCATCGAGGGCACCTTCCGTGCACACCAGGTGCCCATCGACATCACTGTCGGCACCCCGAACCAGGAAGAGCACCTGAAGCAGATCGAAGAATGGCTGCACAGCTACCATGCTGAGGAACTGTTCGACGAGAACGGCACCCTGATCCCCGAACTGCAGGAACTGGCTCCCACCGGCGACCGCCGTCTGGCTGCCAACCCGCACGCAAACGGCGGCAAGCTGCTGCGTGACCTGCGTACCCCCGATTTCAAGCAGTATGCAGTGGATATCCCGTTCCCCGGCTCTGTCGAGAAGCAGGATATGATCGAGCTGGGCGGTTACATCCGCGACGTGCTCAAGCTGAATGCTGATGCTAAAAACTTCCGCATCTTTGGACCTGACGAGACCATGTCCAACCGTCTGTACAAGTGCTTCGAAGCTACCCAGCGTGATTGGAACTCCACCATCATCCCGGGCGATGAATTCCTGGCACACGACGGCCGCATCATGGACTCCATGCTGTCCGAGCATATGTGCGAAGGCTGGCTGGAAGGCTACCTGCTGACCGGTCGTCACGGCTTCTTTGCTTCCTACGAGAGCTTCATCCGCGTGGTGGACTCCATGGTTGCACAGCATGCTAAGTGGCTGAAGGTTTGCAGCCAGCTGCCCTGGCGCCAGAGCATTGCTTCCCTGAACCTGATCCTGACCTCCAACGTATGGCAGCAGGATCACAATGGCTTCACCCATCAGGATCCCGGCTTCCTGGATCACATCGCCAACAAGAAGGCAGACGTTGTCCGCCTGTACCTGCCGCCGGATACCAACTGCTTGCTGAGCTGCTTCGACCACTGTGTCCGCAGCCGTGACTATGTCAACGTACTGGTCACCTCCAAGCATCCGCGTCCCCAGTGGCTGACCATGGAGCAGGCTGTTAAGCACTGCACCCAGGGCGTTGGCATCTGGGATTGGGCTTCCAGCGATGCAGGCGAAGAGCCGGATGTCGTCATGGCTTGCTGCGGCGATACCCCGACCCTGGAAACTCTGGCTGCTGTCACCATCCTGCGCGACGCAATGCCCGAACTGAAGATCCGCGTTGTCAACGTTGTTGACCTGATGAAGCTTGAGCCCAACACCAAGCATCCTCATGGCCTGTCTGACGCTGATTACGATGCTCTGTTCACCAAGGATAAGCCGATCATCTTCGCATTCCATGGTTACCCGACCCTGATCCATGAGCTGACCTACGAGCGTACCAACCGCAACCTGTCTGTCCATGGCTACCAGGAGGAAGGCACCATCACCACGCCGTTCGATATGCGCGTGCAGAACGAGAT
Source organism: Subdoligranulum sp. APC924/74 (assembly GCF_003324125.1). Lineage (NCBI taxonomy): Bacteria > Bacillati > Bacillota > Clostridia > Eubacteriales > Oscillospiraceae > Subdoligranulum > Subdoligranulum sp. APC924/74. The sequence continues at coordinate 32,755 of NZ_PSQF01000026.1, forward strand.
CGACCGCTTCCACCTGGTTAAGGATGCCCTGCAGCACCTGCCGCAGCTGGGCAACAAGGGCGCTTATCTGATCCAGCAGATGAACGACAAGCTGGTTGCTCATAAGAACTACATCCACGAAGTTGGCCAGGATCTGCCTGAGATCATCGACTGGAAGTGGCATCTGCCTGAGAACAAGTAATTTGTTCTGAACCCTTTGTTTACTAACCCCAAACCCTGAAAATATGCCGCCCGCCGCAGCCCCCTGCAAGGGGACTGCGGCGGGTGGTTTTTTGTGCCCTGATATTTTCTTCTCTTGTGCGGGCTGCTGTGCATGCTGGCCCGGCAAAATAAAAACACCCCCGCTCAGGTGCGGCACTGCTCTGCAGCAGGCCATGCGCCGGGGCGGGGGTGTTATTCGTTACAACAAATCAAGCCTTAGGCGGCTTGTGCACAGAACTTGCAGCAGAAATTACAGCTGCGGGCCGGCAGAGACCAGAGCCTTGCCGTGCTCGTTGCCTTCGTACTTGGCGAAGTTCTTGATGAAGCGGCCTGCCAGGTCCTCAGCCTTCTTGTTCCACTCAGCAGCATCTGCATAGGTGTCACGAGGATCGAGGATAGCGGGATCAACGCCGGGCAGAGAAGTGGGAACTTCGAAATCGAAGTACGGGATCTTCTTGGTCGGGGCTTCGTTGATAGCGCCGCTCAGGATAGCGTCGATGATGCCGCGGGTATCCTTGATGGAGATACGCTTGCCAGTGCCGTTCCAGCCAGTGTTGACCAGGTAAGCCTTAGCGCCGCTCTTTTCCATCTTCTTGACCAGCTCTTCAGCATACTTGGTGGGATGCAGTTCCAGGAATGCCTGGCCGAAGCAAGCAGAGAAGGTCGGGGTGGGCTCGGTGATGCCGCGCTCGGTGCCGGCCAGCTTTGCGGTAAAGCCAGACAGGAAGTAGTACTGGGTCTGAGCCGGGGTCAGGATGGAGACCGGGGGCAGAACGCCGAATGCGTCAGCAGACAGGAAGATAACATTCTTGGCTGCCGGAGCAGAAGAAATCGGGCGAACGATGTTCTGAATGTGGTTGATGGGGTAGGAAACACGAGTGTTCTCGGTCACGCTCTTATCAGCGAAATCGATCTTGCCTTCGGCGTCGAGGGAGACGTTCTCCAGCAGAGCGTTGCGCTTGATGGCGTTGTAGATGTCAGGCTCAGAATCTTTGTCCAGGTTGATGACTTTGGCGTAGCAGCCACCCTCAAAGTTGAAGACGCCGTTGTCGTCCCAGCCGTGCTCGTCGTCGCCGATCAGCAAGCGCTTCGGGTCGGTGGACAGGGTGGTCTTGCCGGTGCCGGACAGACCGAAGAAGATGGCGGTGTTCTTGCCTTCCTTATCGGTGTTGGCGGAGCAGTGCATGGAAGCCATGCCCTTCAGCGGCAGGAAGTAGTTCATCATGGAGAACATGCCCTTCTTCATCTCGCCGCCGTACCAGGTGTTGATGATAACCTGCTCATGGCTGGTGATGTTGAAGGCAACGCAGGTCTCGCTGTTCAGGCCCAGTTCCTTGTAGTTCTCAACCTTAGCCTTGGAAGCGTTGTAAACAACGAAGTCAGGCTCAAAGTTTTCCAGTTCCTCGGCGGTGGGCTTGATGAACATGTTGGTAACAAAGTGTGCCTGCCAGGCCACTTCCACGATGAAGCGAATGGCCATGCGGGTATCCTTGTTAGCGCCGCAGAAAGCGTCAACAACGAACAGGCGCTTGTTGCACAGTTCCTTCTTGGCGATATCCTTAACGGTAGCCCAGGTGCTCTCGCTCATGGGATGGTTGTCGTTCTTGTACTCGTCAGAAGTCCACCAAACGGTGTCCTTGGAGTTTTCGTCCATGACGATGTACTTATCCTTGGGGGAACGGCCAGTGTAAACACCAGTCATAACGTTGACAGCACCCAGCTCGCTGACCTGACCCTTTTCGTAGCCTACCAGTTCGGGCTTGGTCTCTTCCTCGAACAGCAGCTCGTAGGAAGGGTTGTGCACGATCTCAGTCGTGCCGGTGATGCCATACTTGGTAAGATCCAGATTTGCCATGTTACAAATACCTCTTTCCTTAAGAATGGTCATGTGTATTCTGCGCTATCCAGCCATAGAATATCACAGAAAGCAATTGAGATATACGATTGCGTATTCTCCTACCTAACATTATACATAAAAATTCGCCAAAATCAACAAACTTGGACTTAAATTCTCATAAAAGTAACAAATTTGGTAGGGAAAAGAATAGGCGGGAACCGGGAGGGGAAATAAAATGAATAGAAACTGGGAACACTGCGAGGAAAAGCCAGAGAAAAGCGGGATTGATGTGATTAGAAAGTGAGAGAGAATGCTTGAGAGTGTTGCGAGATTGCATTAATGTATAGGGGAACATGGGGGATGAATAAGGGATAGAAAGGGGATTGAATTTGATAGAATAGAGAAACCACGTTAAAGCGCCCATATGCACCCTGCCCAAAAATAAATCAAAAAAATTATGAAAAAAATCGAAAAAAGGTGTTGACAATGGTTGAAAGTGTGGTATTATAAATAAGCTGTCGCGCAAGACAGCAGCTCTTCAAAAGCCAAATAAAAGCGATGTACCAGCAAAAACGCAGCGGGGAACCGGACAGCGTGCGGGTGGAAAGCTTTTAAAAAGGCGTTTGGAAAGCTCAAAAAAATATCGAAAAAGTGCTTGACAAAAAGTACGACCTTTGATATAATAATTGAGCTGTCCGAGAGGAGAGCAAGCAGGACCTTGAAAATTGAACAATACTGAAACTTGTGGAACCTTAAACGTGATGGAAAATCACGAAAAACAATTCCA
>NZ_PSQF01000027.1:0-34615 GCF_003324125.1 Subdoligranulum sp. APC924/74
TTGGCAACGCAGATGCCGTGCCGCAGCTGCCGGAGCGGTGCTTAAGCCGCAAGGCGGGAATTGTGCGGTGTTGCCTTAGAGCATGGAAAACAGCAATTTCCATTGCGGCGCACATCCAGCAAATGTGCGTGTGCGGGGCCGAACCGCGGCTTTGCACATACGGCCAATTAGAAGTTTTGTGTAAGGAGCATAAGCACAATGAGAGGCATTTATACCCCTGTAACCGACATTCGGCGCAAGGTATTTACCGAAGTTGCCCGCATGTCCTATGAGAGCAATGAAATGGCAGATTACGCGAAGGAAATCCGGGACCTGCCATTTAAGATCATGCCCGGCGAGGACTCTTCGCTGCGCAGCAGCATCTTCCTGGAGAGAGCGATTGTTTCTGAACGCATCCGTCTGGCTATGGGCCTTTCTCTGCGCCCGGTTACCGAGAGCGTTTCCGCTACCGAAGACCTGGAGCACAGCGTAATTGCTGACAAGTACTATGAGCCGCCGCTGATCAACGTTATCAAGTTTGCCTGTAACAAGTGCCCGGAAAAGATCATAAAGGTTACCAGCATGTGCCAGGGCTGCCTGGCTCACCCCTGCCAGGAGGTCTGCCCCAAAAAGGCAATCAGCTTCCGCAATGGCCGCAGTCACATTGATCAGGATCTCTGCATCAAGTGCGGCCGCTGCGTAACCACCTGCCCGTACAACGCCATCGTCAAGGTGGAGCGCCCCTGCGCCAAGGCTTGCGGCGTTGGTGCTATTCGTTCTGACGAGCATGGCCGCGCAGATATTGATTACAACAAGTGCGTATCCTGCGGTATGTGCCTGGTCAACTGCCCGTTCGGCGCTATCGTGGATAAGGGCCAGATCTTTCAGCTGATCCAGTCCATCAAGCGCGGAGATGAAGTCATCGCCATCGTGGCACCTGCCTTTGTCAACCAGTTCCCCAACATGACCCCCGCCAAACTGCGCGAGGCCATGAAGCGACTGGGCTTTGCCAACACTGCAGAAGTTGCCATCGGTGCTGACCTGTGCACCATTGATGAAGCACATGACTTCCTGGAGGAAGTCCCCTCCAAGCACCCGTTCATGGGAACCTCCTGCTGCCCGGCATGGAGCGTTATGGCCAAGAAGAACTTCCCCAAGTTTGCTGACTGCATCAGCATGGCCATGACCCCCATGGTGCTGACTGCCCGTCTGCTGAAGCAGGATCACCCCGCAGCCCGTATCTGCTTTGTCGGCCCCTGCGCCGCAAAGAAGCTGGAAGCCAGCCGCCACAGTGTGCGCAGCGAGGTTGACTTTGTCCTGACATTTGAAGAACTGATGGGCATGTTTGAAGCCAAGCAGATCAACTTTGATGACCTGCCGGATGACCCGAATGATAACTTCAACAATGCCAGTGCCGACGGCCGCGGCTTTGCCGTCAGCGGCGGTGTTGCACAGGCGGTCGTCAATGTCATCAAGAAGGAAGACCCGACCCGCGAAGTGAAGGTCGTTTCCGCACAGGGCCTGGCAGAATGCAAGAAGATGATGCAGCTGGCTGCTGCCGGCAAGTACAACGGCTATCTGCTGGAAGGTATGGCCTGCCCCGGCGGCTGCATTGCCGGTGCCGGCACTTTGGCTGATCCTGCCCGCAGCGCAATGATGCTGAACAAGTACAAGGCACAGGCAACGATGAAGACCGCTGCCGATACCCCGTACAAGGATACCCTGGATAAGCTGAAGTACTAATTTTTGCGGCGTAGCGGAAGTCGAGCCGATAGGCTGACCCGGTAAGCCAAAACAAAATATAATATAACGTTCCCCGGAACTGGTTTGCTGTTAGGGCAGAATGGTTCCGGGGAATGTTTTTGTTTTTTACATGCAGTTGTTAAAGCACTGCCCTGTGGACGACTTGTCTCTATCCACAAAAAGGAGTGTTAAGGAAAGCAGCAAGCCCGGTAGATCAGTTTTTGGCTGTTTGATAATTTAAGAGAGCTGACCGTCCATTTTCGCATAAAAAAATATAAGGCATAAAAACAGCAAGGCCAGACAGAACATTGGCGTGGCTTTGCTGTTTTATATTATTTGTGATATTTCATGCCATTGTTGATGGTGCAGGCGCGGTAGATCTGTTCCGTCAGTACAAGGCGGGCCAGTTGGTGCGGCATCGTGATGCGTCCCATGGACAGCTTTGCGTTGGCGGCTTTTTTTACAGAATCCGCCAGCCCGTGGGATGAGCCAATTACAAATGCAATATCCCCCGCCCCGCTATTGGCGCGGTCTGCAATCAGTTTTGCTAGCTCTTCACTGGAAAATTGTTTACCTTCCACGCAAAGTGCGGCGAGATATTCCCCTTTGCGCAGGCTGGAAAGAATGGCGGTTGCCTCTTTGTCCAGAGCTTTGCTGATTTGGGCGTCACTGGCGTTTTTATCTGCAATCGCAGCTTCTGGCAGCTCAATAATACGGAAATTGCAGAAAGCGCCAAGACGCTTTTGATATTCGGCAACGCCTGCCGCAAAATAGGGCGCGTTCAGCTTTCCAACACAAATCAAATCAATATTCTGCATGGGGTACCTCAGAACTCTATGTAGGGGCTTACTTCATTGCGGGACTGTGCCTGAATCAGCACATCCCGCCCAGGCTGGATGCCAGCGGCAAGCAAGACATTGTATACTGTGGTTAGTGCCAGCTCTGGCGAATTGTTAGTTTGGCTGAGATGGCACAGCGCAAACTTTTTGCAGCCGTCCTGAATCAGGTCCAGCAGCTCGGCCGCACAGGCGCGGTTGTCCAGGTGGCCGCGGTCGCTGGCAATACGCACTTTGAGATAATAAGGATACGGCCCACCGTGCAGGCTGAACGAGTCGTAGTTGGCTTCCAGCGCAACCAGGCTGCAACCGGCAAGGTTTTCCTGCACGACAGGAGTTAATACACCAAGGTCCGTGGCAAGCGCCATAATGTGGCCGTCCGGCGTTGTGACGCGGTAGCCACAGCACGGTACATCGTGGCTGGTGGGAAAGCTGGAAACACGGAATGTGCCAATATCCTCAGTGCGGCCATCCATGGCAATCGCGTCCAGTGCGGGCGGAATGGTTCCGCGGGAATAAAGCGTATCCAATGTGTCAGCACAGCCATAGACTGGCACCGAATAATGCTTGAAAAAAGTATCCAACCCGCTGACATGGTCTGAGTGTTCGTGCGTAATGAGAATGCCCTCACAGTCGGATACAGCAAGCCCCAGGCTGCGGAGCGCATTCAAGGTTGTACGGCAGCTTTTGCCCATATCGATCAGAAGGTACTTTCTCTCGTGCAAAATCAGGGCGCAGTTGCCGGAGGAACCGGAATACAGTGTGGTAAATAATGCCATAAAGAATGATATCCTTTTGAATTGCGGCTGCACGGGCGCATCAATGCAAAATACAGCCTTTGATGAAACGCTTTTGCCAACGGCCATAAAAAACAGGCCGCATTGCTGCGGCCCGTAAAAGCCAGTGTTACATCGCGCGAGTCATGCGTACAGGGACTTCTACACGGCGGATATCCGCGCCAAGTGCCTGCAGCTTTTCTACAATGTTTTCGTAACCACGCTCAATGTGTGCGGTCTCGTCAATTTCGCTGACACCATCCGCGGCAAGGGCAGCCATGACCATTGCCGCGCCGGCACGCAGATCCAGCGCACGCAGCGGGGCGGGATACAGCTTTTTCACACCCTCAATAACGGCGACCTGGCCATCGACCTGGATGTTAGCACCCATACGGATCAGCTCGTCCACATAGCGGAAGCGGTTTTCCCAGATGCCTTCCGTTACAATGGAAGTGCCATCGGCCAGCGTCAGTAGCACAGTCATCAATGGCTGCATATCCGTCGGAAATCCGGGGTGCGGCATGGTCTTGATTTTAACCGGATGGATGGCACCGTGGCGCACAATGCGCATGGCATCATCGTATTCGGTCACTTCGCAACCAGCGGCGCGGAGCTTTGCGGTAATGGGCTCCATATGTTTAGGAATCACATTGTGCAGGGTCACATCGCCGCCGGTAATAGCTGCACCAACCATATAGCTCCCCGCTTCAATCTGGTCCGGAATGATGGAATAAGAGCAACCATGCAGCTGCTTGACGCCACGAATCTTGATAACATCCGTACCGGCACCGTGCACATCAGCACCCATCATGTTCAGGCAGTTGGCAAGGTCTACAACATGCGGCTCACGGGCAACGTTTTCCAGAATGGTCAGGCCCTCCGCTTTCACAGCGGCCAGCATGGCGTTCATGGTGGCGCCAACGGAAACCGTATCAAAAAAGATATGGCTCCCAGTCAGGTGCTCTGCACGAACACGGATCATGCCGTATTCAACGGAATCATCGGCACCCATAGCGGTAAAGGCTTTCAGGTGCTGGTCAATCGGGCGCGGTCCCAGATTGCAGCCACCGGGCATGGCAACCTGACCGGCACCAAAGCGGCCCAGCAGCGCGCCCAAAAAATAATAACTGGCACGCATCTGGCGGGAAAGCTCGTTCGATACCTCGGTGCAGTTCAAATGGGTCGTATCAATTTCATATGTGCTTTTGCTAATCATGCGGATGCTGGCCCCCAGCTCGCTCAGGATCTGGAGGGAGGCCATAACATCGCTGATACAGGGAAGGTTTTCGATGGTACATTTATCTGCCGCGAGAATGGTGGCCGGCAAAATTGCCACAGCGGCATTCTTGGCGCCGCCGATAACGACATCGCCGTTCAGGGGCTTGCCCCCATGAATCACAAACTTTTCCAAGCAGCTACTCTCCTTTTAGGGTAAAACGTGCGAAACAGCCCACAGTAATCAGGAGCCACCGCACACCTATATCATATTATACACCATCCGGTGTACTTTGAAAAGCGCTGACCCTATTATTTGTAAAAAAATAGATAAATTGTAACCTGAATGAAATCTTTTTGCGCCAAATCTACAGGAAAATACCGGTATAACAGGGATGACTTGCATCATTCCCGCCGCTTAGCGGGAAGCACGCATGCCGCCAAAGTAGGTCTGGGCGCTGAAGCGAGCACCATTATAATACATCTCAAAGTGGCAGTGGTTGCCGGTAGAGTCACCCGTGGAGCCAACCAGGCCGATGACATCGCCCTGGTTCACGGCCTGGCCTGCTGTGCATTTCAGCTGCGACATATGCGCATACAGCGTGCGGTAGCCGTTGCCGTGGTCGATAATAACATAATTGCCATAGCTGTAATGCCAACCGGCAGTAACGACCTTGCCGGAATCCGATGCAATGATGGGGGTACCGTAAGCGGCACAGATATCGGCACCCTTATGGTAAGAGCTCATCCAGCGGCTGACATAGGTATAGTTCGGAACAGGCCATACAAATGTGCCGCTGCCAATGCGGGCAACCATGCCGCTGGCAAGCTTAGTACCTTTAACAATCAGCTGTGTGGTAGGGTTCTGCAAAACTTTATAATTGACAACTTCGCTGGAGCTTTCAACGCCGTCAATATAGGTGGTTTCGCGGGTAATCTCCTCGGTGCCGTCGGCACCTTCCTGCACAACAACCGTCTTGCCGAAATCATATTCGTCCGATTCACTTGTCTGGGTGTCAAACGGGATCGGCTCGGTATAGGTGCTGCGCACGACCTCTTTGATCTGCAGCATATCCGGGTGCGAAACACCAGTCATAACAGCGGTTCCCTCATCCAGAACTTCATCGGTCCCGGTCAGATCGGGGTTTAATGCGGCCAGCGTATCCCAGGATACACCGGTATTATCCACAACTGTCTGAACAGTATCCCCCGCTGCTGCGGTGTAATAGGTGGGGCCGCCGCCCTGGTTCAGGGTACTGATCACATTGTTGTAATCCAAAATGGAAGAAAGCAGATAAATGCCGTCAACCAGCTTGATGTCATGTACAAAGCTGACGCGCTTGTTCTGGTCCATTGCGTTGACGTAAGGCGCTTTAATACTTTCCAGATAGGTGCGCAGATGGTCGCCTTCCGTGGTGACAAAACGCAGGGAATCATCCACATAGACAGCGGTTGCTTCGCCGATCTGGTCACTGGAAGCGCACAGAATGGCGTCCGCAGCTTCGGTTTCCGTCATGGTGCTGCTGCCGGATTCCAGCGTGTAGGTAGGGGTAACATCCCAGCTGTCATCCGAAACCTGTGCGCCGGTGGAAGCCATAACAGCTTCCGCATTGGTGATACGGGAACGCACATCTTCACGGGCGCTTTCAAATACCTGTTCGCTGGCTACCGTGCCGACAGACGTTCCATTAACCTGAACATTCAGAACAAAGTTCTGGTTCAGCCCGCTCTGCACCACATACAAAAAGCCTGCCGCCGCAGCAACCGGCATAATGTAAGAAAGCGCGTTCAGCAGCAGCGGCAAAAATTGCCGTGCGGCATGGGCGAAATAACGGAGTTTTTCCTTGCGGATGGTATGGGCGCTTTCGTCAGAAAGTTCATCCGAAATTGCGCGGAAATGGCGTATGCCGGAGCCAACCACCTGGAACGGCTCGACGATATCCTCGCACAGGGTAATGATGCCGAGAGCAAACGGGCGGATGATTGTGACAAGCAAACGGGCTGCGTTCATGCCAATGGTAGAAGCAACTTTGTAAGTACCGCGCACAGCGCAAACCACGGCATACTCGACCCAAAAGCCGATCATGTACAAGGCATCGCCAATCAGGTTCGCGTGCGGAACACGCGCCAGTACCTGACGGAAGCTGTGATGGCGGCGGGCTTTTTTTGTTCTGCGCCGCCAGGCGTGTACGGTCAGCTTGCAGCGCAGGCCGTCCAACCAGAGGGTAAAACCGCTGTGAGTACGGATAGAAGATACAGGTGCTTTATTTTGTTGTTCAGTTTGATTCTGTTGTTCCAAATGGGTAGGATTTGTGCTCAAAAGGGGCTCCTTTCCGCGCGCAAAGGCGCGTGCATGGGGTTATAGGGTGCAATGTAGGCGGTTTGTGCTACTCAGCGCAGGGCAGCACGGATTGTAACATTGTTTGAATCTCTTCTTTGTCTGGCAGATAGGCTGCGCAGCAGGCGGCCAGAAAATCCTCCGGCAAAGGGCTCTGCACCCGGCGGGGCTCATGGTCCGCGGGGCGGTTGAACCGCAACACTGCGCAATGCAGGGCGTGACGCGCAATGATATCCGTATGGCCGCCGTACAAACTATCCCCCGCCAGTGGGTGGCCGAGCCAGGAAAAGTGAACGCGGATCTGATGGGTACGGCCCGTTACCGGAAAACAGGAAACCAATGCATGGGAAGCGCTGGCGGCCAGCACGGTGTATTCCGTCACGCTGGGCTTGCCGTCTTCCCTTACACAGCGGCCAATGATGGAATCGCCGCGGCGCGCAATCGGGACGTCAATGCGGCCCGACCCAACGGGCAGCGGGCCTTCCACCAGGGCAAGATAACACTTTTGTACAGTCTTGGCGAGTTCCGGCGCGGCAAAGGCATTCTGCGCACACAGCACAAGGCCGCTGGTGTTTTTATCAATGCGGTTGACCGGGCGGAATACGCCATCCTCGCCGCGGCATTTCAGGCGGTACAGCCAGCCGTTCGCAAGGGTCCCGCTGGTATGGTTTAATGTGGGGTGTACCGCAATGCCGGCAGGTTTGTTCAATACAGCCGCAAACTCATCCTCATAGATAACATCAATAGGCAGCGGCTCCGGCTGAACAGCGGTGGGAGGCTCAGGAGGCAGAGCGAACGAAACAATCTGCGCTGTTGCAACGCGGTAATCTGTATGGACGGGGATGACCTCATCCCCCAGCCGCACACAGAAGCCGGTGCCCTGATATTTGACCGCCTTGATGCAGGCGGAGCTGACACCCATGGTGCGCAGAAAAATATTCAGGCGCATGCCATTGCAGGATGTGGGCACGCGGAAATGCAGCATCTGCATCAGTTTGACCTCCGTTCGGAACCGCCGGAGCGGCTCATACGCAATACATTATAACACAAAAAAACAGCAGTTGCAAATGATGCAAAAATATGGTATGATAATACACAAACGAGTGGAACATACGACGGCGGGGCGGCTTGACCGCCCTGAGGAAAGTCCGGGCTTCACAGAGGCATGGCAACTGCTAACGGCAGCCGGGGGTGACCCTAGGGATAGTGCAACAGAAATAGACCGCCGCCCCCAACAGGCGGTAAGGATGGAAAGGCGAGGTAAGAGCTCACCAGCGCACTGGCGACTTTGCGGCTATGTAAACCCTGTCAGAAGCAACAACCGTATGGGACATATGTGGAAGCCTCGCACGTCCCGGAGTTGGCGTGACGGCCCTTTGGGGCCGCGGAGTTTTGCGGCAACGTAAAACCAAGATAGATCGTCGTTTAATACAGAACCCGGCTTACGGTCCAGTCGTTTTTTATAACAAATCAGCCCCGCACGCAGTAAAAATACTGTGCGCGGGGCTTTTTCGTGTTCTGAGCTTAAGGCAACACCGCATAATTCCCGCCTTACGGCTTAAGCACCGCTCCGGCGGCTGCGGCACGGCATCTGCGTTGCAAAAATGCTCGATAATACACAAAGTATTATCTGCGCTTTTGGCTTAGCAGCTGCCGCAACTCGCTCGCCGTATCGGCACTTGGAATTATGCGGTATTGCCTTAAAAAGTAATACTATAACAGGTTTAGCACCATCAATAGAATTACACCCGGCAGCCCTAAGATAACGGCGGTTCCCGCAGTCAGGGCGTTCAGCGGCAGAGCGACGCCCGTTAAAGGGCCAAGCAGTGCCACTGCCCCCAGCCCGGCCAGACCGCATGCTGCCCCACCAAAAATGCCAAGCAGCGGCCAGCGGCGGCAGGCAGCCGCGCGGGCAGTGACCAGCAGACAGAAAATACCCACAGCGATTATAGATGCAGGCATGTGCCACTCCCCCTCAGTTCTCGCAAGATTGCCCGGCAGTGGCACATTAAGGCGGCGTGCTCATAAATGGTGCGTTCGATGGCAAAGTCTTCCTGCGCCTGTTGGAAGGCGGCTTCGTTCTGGCGTAGTTGCTGCAAAGAGAGGTGGAACGCCCTGCGGGTGTTCTCACACCGGATTTGTGCAGCTCTGGCCAGCCTTTTTTGCCTGAACAATGCGGCACCTCCTTACAGCAAAATGCAGATCAGCCCATCGCAACCATCATTGATAATGCGTTCCAGTGTCTGCTGCAGGCGGGTGCGGGCTTCGGCGGGCATATGCATAAGTTTGGCCTGTAAACCCTCATTCACCAGTTCGTTCAGACTTTTGCCAAAAATATTGGTGCTCCACAACTTGCTGGGGTCGCTCTCAAAGTCTTTCAAAAGCCCCTGGATCAGTGTTTCTCCCTGCTCCTCGCTGCCAACGGTTGGCGAAAGCTCGGTGTGGATGGTCGCGCGCATCAGGTGCAGGCTGGGGGCACTGGCGGAAAGCCGTACCCCATACTGCCCGCCCTGGCGGACGATTTCGGGCTCTTCCAGGTGCAGTTCCTCAATACCGGGCATAACAATGCCGTACCCAGTGGCCTGAACCTGCTCCAAGGCGCTTTTGATTTTGTCATACGCCGCTTTGGCTTTAGCCAGCTCCAGCATACAGGGCAAAAGGCTGGCTTCATCTGTGATGGGAAGGTCGGTTTCCTCGCCCAAAATCTTGAAAAAGATATCAGGCTCAATACCAACCCGCAGCTGCACCTGGCCGCAGGCAAGGTCCATGCCGGTTATGGTAACGCCGGTTGTGTTGGCACAGTTCAGCTGGGGCTTGCCGCGGGTCATATCCCCCATTTTGTGCACGCTGCCGGCCAGTTCCAGCAGGGCCTGGTAGACAGAACTTTGCAGCCAGTGCCCCGGTTCCAGCATGGTGACCCAGGACGGCATCGAAACGGCAATTTCCCGCAGTGGGAACTCATAAAGCAGCTTTTGCAGGATATTGTTTAGCTGTTCCGCTGTCAGGTTGACGGCATTGATGGGGCAAACCGGGTGATGATAGACTTCTTCCATCTGGGCAGCAAGCGCATGGGCAGGTTCGCTGTCCGGTTCTGTGCAGTTCAGCAAAATCAGATACGGCTTGCCGATTTCATCCAGTTCGGCAATGATGCGGCGTTCCGCGGGCAGATACTTTTCACGTGGGAGTTCCGCCACACTGCCGTCCGTTGTTACAACAAGACCGATGGTGGCGTGCTCGCGGATGACCCGGCGGGTGCCGGTTTCAGCTGCCTGGTCAAAGGGAACCGCTTGGTCAAACCAAGGGCTTTTGACCAACCGCGGGGCGTTGTTTTCTTCGTGCCCAAGGGCACCATCCACCATATATCCCACGCAGTCGATTAGCCGTGCGCGGAAGCTTCCGCCGGCTTTTAGGTCAATGCTGACCGCTTTTTCCGGGATAAACTTTGGTTCGGTTGTCATGATCGTCCGCCCGGCGGCGGATTGGGGCAGTTCGTCTTTGGCGCGGGCGCGCTGTGCTTCGTTTTTGATGCGGGGCAGCAGCATCAGCTCCGCAAAGCGCTTGATGAAACTGCTTTTGCCGCTGCGCACGGGGCCGACCACGCCGATATAAATATCGCCGCCAGTACGCTGTGCAATGTTCTGATAAATTTGATCCTGTGTCATTGCAGATCCCCTTTCACAAAGCTGCCGGTATCAGCAGGCAGGTTGCGTCAGCAGTAAGCTCCTGGACGCTCTGCCCTTCCGGGATGGTCAGGTGGTTAGCCGTGGCGAGGTCGCTGGCGCGGGCATGGTAACGGCGGGCAATATCAAAAATGGACTCCCCTTTTTGGGCATAGTACAGGTAGAGCGCAGGCCCATCCTTACTGTCAGGGTATTCTTCTCCCGGCGTGGCGGAGAAAACGACCTCGTGCGGAATTCCCTGCAGCAGAATGCCGCTTACCTGTAGTTCCAGCTCGACCCGCGCTTTGCTTCCGGCGCGGCTGCTGGCAATATGCCGTACCGCTGCGTGCAAGTGCGGGATGCTTTGCCCGATAGAACCGTGGAAGGTCTCCGCCAGGGCCCAGGGGAAGATTTTATCATAGCAGGTCAGTTCGCCGCGGTCATCCGCACAAATCAGGTGCGCGGTACCGCGCCCGGCAACTTGGATGACATCACCCTTTTCTGCGGCGGTCAGCTGTGGGGCTCCAATCGTGACAAAACAGCCCAGAATGGAAACATTGGCATCCGGCAGGTCATCTTCGATCATAACCGGGATAGTGGTATCTACACTGGCAAGAGGCATGAACTGGTTGAAAGTCCGCTTTTCAAGCGTCATGTTACAGATCGTGGAATAAGCATCCGAAACCGCCATGTACACTGTCGGGCGCCAGAGTTCAGCGTGCAGCTTCCATGTGATGCTCAAAAGCGGCTCTTCTTCCTGCTTTGTCGCAGTCAGGGTGCAGGCCAATACTTCGCCCCAAAGTACCGCACTGTCGCCTTCTGCGGCGTTGGGCAGGTCAAGCGTCTGGGTGACGGGAACATCTTTGGTTTGAATTGTAAGCTGTTCTGTACCGGCAGCGCGGGAGCAGAGCTGCATGGCAAGGGTTCCGGCTGCATCCAGCTGGCCGGTATGAACGCTGGATGTGCCGGGCAAAAAACTGCCCGTAATGTCCAGAACTGTTTCACCTTCACCGGGCAACGGAAACGGCGTTTCTGCAGTAAAGGTGCGTTCCTCGCACGCAGCGCAGATGATGCCGTTAAGCTGTTGGCTCCACTGCTCAACGCCGCAGCCGGTCAGGTTGGTGATAAACTCTACCGGCTCAACCATGCCAATAGCAGCATTTAAGGTATAAGCGCCGCGGATGTCAATGCGGTGCTCGCTGACAGAGCGGCAGTTGCAGTATTCAAGTTCGCCCCACAGGCGGGCGGCGCCGGGCAGATAATTGCCTTCCGGCAGGTCAATGGTTTTTTCAAAAGCGTATTTCTGCTCAGTGCGGTACAGGCGAGTTCCGGCTTCATCGGACTGATAGTACACAGTGCAGCGCAGGTAGCCGCTGCACTGCCAGCGGCGGTCAGCCACGCTGTTTTGCATGATAACGGGTTCCAACAGGCACTTTACAATTTTGAACACTGCGGGCAGGTAATCCGGAATCAGAATCTCGGTTTCAACAGGCAGCTCCTGCCGGGTTTCCCAGCGGCCAGTATTGGCAAGGGCCTGGCCGGTTTCAATGGTAAGCGGTTGGTTGGCGGCTTTGCTTTGCATGGCGGTATACCCCTTTCCTTGCCCCGATACGGGGAAAGTTTTTGATTGCCTCTTGTGTACTATATGCGCAGGGGTAAAAAAATAGCCCTGTCGGAACCGTACAAACATACGGCCCGGCAGGGCTACAATGGAAAAATTAAACCTTAAATACAGCGCGCAGCAGCCAGCGCAGGGCATGCGGACATTTTACCACAACAATCTGCATGGCATATTCCCCCTTCCAGGTTTGTAAGCCATACTATGCAGCAGGTGCAGGCAATGTTACCCGTCAGCGCGGGTCAAAATCACAAGACCATGGCCGCTTTGGCAGCAAAGTTCAGCTTCAGGTGCGGTAAATTCATTGCTGATGCCAAGGGGGTAATCCGGTGTCAGCGTTGCATCTTTCAATGGATAAAACACGCCGTGAATCGATACACCGCCCAGCGGCCCATCCAGCGGGAACACGGAAAGATACATCCAGTCTTTCTTTTGCAATGTTAGCGGCTTGCCTGGACACAAAATATGCAGCTCGCTGTGCTCGTCTGCAAGGGTGACATCAACGCCGTTGCTTGCCAAGTATAACGCGGTGGATACGTTGGAAAACGTGTGTTCCATCCGCTTGCCGCCAAGGGCACCCAGCATGACGATATGACGGTACCCCCGTTCACACAGCCACTTTGCAGCATAGTGGGTATCAGTATCGTCCTTTACATGAGGCAGAATGATCATATCACCGGTGGTTTCCGGCTTGGGGGCAGAATCAAAATCCCCCACGATCAGATCCGGCTGAATGCCCAGCACAGCCGCATTGCGGTACCCGGCATCACAGGCAACAACGGTATCCCCCGGCTGCAGGTACGCGGACAAAGCGGGCGTAACCGGCATGGCCGAAAGAATAACGGCACGTTTGGTAAGATCCTGCATCAGCGTTCCCACTCCTTTAACTGGCTGGCTTCCTCGTACATGGTCAGGTAGCTCTGATAGCGTGTATCCGAAAGCTTGCCCTCTTCCAAAGCCGCGCGCACCGCACAGTCTTTTTCGCTGCGGTGGGAGCAGCCGGTAAAACGGCATTGCCCAAAATACGGCTCAAATTCCGGGAAAGCATGCTGCAGCTCTTCCGGCGGAATGCGGCAAATCTTGTTGGCATCCAGGCTGGCAAAACCGGGGGTATCGGCAAGCAGACCACCACATACCTCAAAAATCTCCACTTCACGGGTAGTATGACGGCCACGGCCCAATTTTTGGCTGATACCGCCGGTCTGGCGTTCCAGCTGGGGAGCCAGCGCGTTCAACAGTGTAGACTTGCCCACACCGGAGTTGCCGCAGAATGCACACAAGTTTCCTGCAATGCGCGCACGAATTTGATCCAGACCTTCGCCGGTATCGTAATCCAGCCGGATCAAAGGAATCGTGCTATCCGCATAAGCTTTCTCCAAGGCATCCGCGGCGGCAAGGTCGGCTTTTGTGATGACAATAACCGGCTGCACGTCTTTATAAACGGCGGCAGCAGTCAGTTCATCCAGAATCAATGTGCTGGGCACCGGCTGGGTGGTGCTTGCCACAATAAACAGCACATCAAGGTTAGCAACCGGAGGGCGGATAAAAACATTTTTGCGCGGTAGAATTTCGTCAATCGTGGTGCGGTCGGCGCTTAATACAACCTGATCTCCCGCTACCGGCGTAATACCGCGTTTGCGGAAAATGCCGCGGGCGCGGCACTCCACAATGCCGGTTTCGGTTTTAACATAGTAAAAACCGCCAATGCCCTTTGTGATATAATTTGTCATTACCACAGCATTTCACCAGTATCCACGCGGTAAACATGGCCATCGCGCTGTTCTACATCGACCCACCATGTATTACCGTTATCGTCAGTAATTTCCTGAGGCCAACGTGCACCATCACCAGAGGACGGAGAATCCGAGGTGACGGGGTCTTGCACAACTTCCGGCATTGCGGTAGCCACATACAGGCGCACCGTGCTGCGGATGCGTACCTGGGTGCCTGCAGCGGGTTCCTGGTTCAAAATAGTGCCCTCGGCCTCGTTGCTGGGCTGTTCCACAACGCTGACCACCAGGTTCTGGCGCTGCAGGTCGGCGGTGCCTTCGCTGACCTGCAAACCTGTCACGGAGGTAACGGAAACCATGTTGTCTCGCTTGGAGCGCGCAATATACATGTTTACGGTGCTGCCGCCCTCTACCGTTTCGCCGCCGGCGGGTTCGGTATACACAACGGTGCCTGCGGCAACGCTCTCGTCCTCCACATATTTGCTTACAACCTGAAGGCCGCTATCCTGTAAGGTCTTTTTGGCATCATCGCTTACATATGTTTTTACATCCGGCACAGTGACCCACTGGGTGCCAAGGCTTACCTTCAGGGTCACTTTCTGGCCTGCCTTTACAGTGCGGCCCTGCTTAGGGTTTTGCTGAAAAATCGTTCCTTCCGGTGCATCGTTGTATTCGTACACCCACTTGGCGAGCAGGCTGGAATTATAATCCGATGCACGGAACTCATCCTCCGTCATGCCGACAAAATTGATGAGCTGTACGTCAGCATGCTTGGAGAAGAAAGAGTTTGTGGAGTTGGTGAAAATAAGATAGACCAGAATGGCAGCACCGATCACAAAGGCGACCGCCATACCAAAGAAGATGGGCAGCATGCTGAACCCCTTGGCTGCCTTGGCTTTCTGCTTTTTCACGTTTTTGCCTTTCCCACTGTTCATGGTGCCGGCACGGCGTGCCTGGCTGGTGCTGACAGCGGCTTTGCCCGCTGTTTTGGCTGTGCTGCTGCTGACAACACGGTTAATGGTTTTATCCGGGTTGTCCTGCGTGTTATATTCGTATTCAAAGCTGATGCTGGGGTCGCGGCGGAACGCAGCAATGGCATCCAGCATTTCCTGCGCGGATTGGTAACGGTCGGCAGGATCCTTTTCCATGGCCTTCTCGGTGATTTGGCGCAGCCCAACCGGGATATTGGGGGCAACCTCAGCCAGCGGCTTCGGCTTTTCACTGATCTGCATGATGGCGATGGAAACTGCCCCAGTACCATCAAACGGCAGCTTGCCGGACAGCATCTCGTACATCATAACGCCAACAGAATAAATATCAGTGCGGGCATCGGTATGGTCGCCTTTGGCCTGTTCCGGGCTGATGTAATGAACCGAGCCGATGGCCTTGTCGCTGACAGTCTGGCTCTGTGCACGGGAAAAGCGTGCAATGCCAAAGTCCATCATTTTGATGGAGCCATCCGCCTGCAGCATAATATTCTGCGGCTTCACATCGCGGTGAACAATGCCCTTGGAGTGTGCATGATCCAACGCGCTGAGCACCTGTGTGGCAAAGTGGACAACCTCTTTCCAGGTTAGGGCACCGTTGCGTTGCTTCAGGTATTCTTTCAGCGTAATGCCGTCAATATATTCCATCACGATGTACTGCAATTGATCTGTTACAGAAACATCATACACCTTGACAATGTTGGGATGGTTCAAAATCGAGATAGCTTTGGATTCGTTCTTGAAGCGGCGGACCAGCTCTTCGTTATCAAGAAACTCTTCTTTCAGCACCTTGACGGCGATCTGGTTGCCGGTGCGGACATCGCGGCCTTTATAAACATTGGCCATGCCGCCAACGCCGATCAGACTTTCAATCAGATAGCGGCCATCCAGCTTTTTGCCGATCAGATTATCCATTTGTTTCCTCCGTAGTTTCAACGCCCAGCAAAAGGACGGTGATGTTATCCTGCCCGCCGCCTTTCAGGGCACGGTCAACCAGTACCCCCGGCGCGTCAAAAAAGGCGGACTCCTGCAAAAGCAGCGCAAGCTCTGCATCGGGTACCATGTTGGTTAAACCATCGGTACAAAGCAGCAAAAGGTCACCGGGAACCACCTCGCAGCGGTTATATTCCGGCACAATATTGGCCGAAACGCCAAGGGCACGTGTAATCAGATTTTTCTGCGGATGCAGGGCGGCCTGTTCGCGGGTGATCTGCCCGCTGTCCACCAGCTGCTGCACCATGGAATGATCCCGCGTCAGCTGGCGGATTGCTCCGCCATGCCACAGGTACGCGCGGGAATCCCCTGCGTGTACAATATGCGCCAGGTTGCCGCGCTGTAAAGCACATACCCCCGTGGTGCCCATACCGAGCACTTCGGGATCAGAGGTCGCTTTTTCATATACAGCGCGGTTGGCATTATCAAATGCGCGCATCATAAAGGCTTTTTCTTCGCCGTTTTCAATCGTGCGCAGGGAATGGTCAAAATAGCGCAGCATGGTTTGGGTGGCAAGGGTGGAAGCGACCCGCCCGCCGTTGGCTCCGCCCATGCCGTCACAGACAAGGCCCCAGCCAGTACCATCGACCAACTGACGGGCACAATAATTATCCTGGTTTTCCTGGCGGCAGCTGCCAATATCTGTTAGGGCTGCAATTTTCATTGTGCGTTGGTCCTTTCGCTCGGCGTTTGCCGTGTTGCTTGTTCGGCCTGTTTGGCATCTTCGCGCCGGAGCTGGCCGCAGGCAGCACTGATATCGGTACCAAGGCGGCGGCGGATGGTGGCATTTACACCCAAATCTTCCAGCATTTTCTGGAACCGGCGCACATTGGCTTCATCCGTTGCCGAGTAAGGGCTGCCATCGACCGGGTTAATGGGAATCAGGTTGACATGGGCCCCCATGCCACGGATCAGATCGGCCAGTTTTTTTGCCATTTGGGGCGAATCATTGACACCATTGACCATGGAATATTCAAAGCTGATGCGCCGCCCGGTCGTTTTCTGGTAGCGGCGGCAGGCCGGGATCAGCTTTTCCAGCGGGAACGCATCGTTAACCGGCATCATGGAGCTGCGGGTCACATTGTCCGGCGCGTGCAGGGATACTGAAAGGGTCAGCTGCAATTTGCGCTCTGCCAGCTTATCAATTCCCGGCACAAGGCCACAGGTGGAAAGGCTGATGTTGCGCATCCCGATATTGACGCCTTCCGGGCAGGAGATAATGTCCAGAAAGTCCATCACGTTATCAAAATTGTGCAGCGGCTCACCAATGCCCATCAGGACGATATGGGAAACGCGCTCCCCAGTATCCTTTTGCGCGGTATAAATTTCCGCAGCAATCTCGCCGGAGGTCAAGTCCCGCACGCGGCCCGCCTGGGTGGAGGCGCAAAAGCGGCACCCCATAGCGCAGCCCACCTGTGTGGATACACATACAGTGTTGCCGTAATGGTAGCGCATCAAAACCGTTTCAATGCAGTTGCCGTCCGCAAGCTGAAGCAGATATTTGACCGTACCGTCTTTGGACTGCTGGCGGCGGCGGATGGTGGGCACAGCCAGGGTGCAGTTTTGTGCAAATTGGGCAAGCAGGGCTTTGGGTTGATCTGTCATGGCAGAAAAATCCGTAGCCTGCTTTTGGTGGATCCACTTAAAAATCTGCTTGGCGCGGAAAGCTGGCTGGCCGATGGATTTAATGTAATCCGTCAGCTTGGGCAGCGTCAGGTCCGTCAGACATTTTTTTTTGGTTTCTGCCTGGGGTTCGTTCTGTGGCTGCATATGTGCTTGCTGCATGCGGTGCTTTCCCTCCAATTATTATATACCTTTTCTCTAATTTTTGAATAGACGATTTGTGTATTTTGCGTCAGCGGTTCTTTTGGCGCTCCAAAATAGCGGCAAAAAAACCGTCTGTGGATGTTTCGTGCGGCAGAAACAGTGTGCCGTACTCCCCCACCCGCATACCGGACAGTATGATTTGTGGCGCTATAAGGGAAAAATCTTGATTGTCTTGCAGGAACTGGCGTACTTGGGCTTCATTTTCGTGATGATTCACCGTACAGGTAGAATACACCAAACGGCCGTTCGGGGCAAGATATTTTGCGCCGTTTTGCAGGATTTTTTGCTGTGTTAATAGTAAATTTTCAATCCCATCCAGCGTTTTTTCCCGGATGTCCGGCTTTTTGCCGATGACACCAAGGCCGGAACAGGGCACATCGCATAACACGCGGTCAAAGCTGCCAAGGCCAAAGGCGGGGTTCAGGATAGTGGCATCCCCATGGTAAGGCTTGGCGCGCTCAATGCCGCAGCGGTCAAAGGCCTGCTTCAGCAGTTTGACGCGGCCTGTCATGGCTTCACCGCTGAACAGCTCACCGCGGTTCTGCATCTGCTCGGCAATCGTCAGGCTTTTGCCCCCAGGGGCGGCGCACAGGTCCAGCACCCGCATACCGGGGCGGGCATCACAGCACAAGGCAGCAAACTGGCTGGCTAACCCCTGCACATGGAATTGCCCGGCGTGGAATGCTTTGGATGCAGCGGGATTACCGTTGAATATAACCAGCAGACAGTGCGGCCATGGGCCAGCCGTTACGGTGTGACCTTCCTGTTGCAATGTCTGCGTCAGGGCTTCATCGGTCGTGCGCAGCGGGTTGACCCGGATGGCGGTGGGGCGGCGCTGATAAAACGCAGCAGCCATTGCCTCGGCATCCTGCGGATACTGTGCTGCAAACAACGCGGCAATCGGCTGAGAGAGACAGTAATAGGTGCGCAGCCGTTCTTCCAGATCCGGCCAATGTTCCGGCTTGGGGTCCAATGCGGCCGTGCGGCGCAGCATGGCGTTGACCATACCCGCAGCACTGGTTTTGCCAAATGCTTTGGCTAGCTTGACCGATTCATTGACAGCCGCAGGCAGCGGAACATCCATAAACTTGGCCTGTGCCAGCCCGGCGCGCAGAATGGCCCGCACAGGGGCATCCAGCTTTTCCAGCGGGCGCTTGGAAAACTGTGCCAGCATCCAGTCCAGCAGGCTGCGGCGCTCCAGCACGGTATAAAAAATACCGGAAGCAAAAGCTGCATCCCGCGGGGAAAGCGGCGGCTTGCAGGCTTTCAGCTCAGAATCCAGCACAAGGTTTGCATAGCCGTTTTGCTCCTGCCGCATAAGGGCCTTGACGGCCAGGTAACGCGCGGTCACAGGCTGTCCCCCGCTTTCAGGCGGCGGCCGGCAGCCCATGCGGTACCCGCCATCGACTTGCCGCCTTCCGGCGTGACGGAATCCAACACGATTGCGCCATCCTGGCAGGCAATGGTCAACGGCTTAACCGCCAATACAGAACCCGGCGCAGCGTTGGCGGGATTTTCAGAAAGCTTGCTGGCGGTGACTTTGATTTTTTTGCCATCGTGCATAAAGAACGCCATTGGCCATGGGTTCATACCACGCACCCAGTTGTGGATGTGGGCAGCAGGCTGGGTAAAATCGAACTGTGCCATCTCTTTGGTCAGGGACGGCGCCTTGGTGGCGAGAGATTCTTCTTGCTTTTTTGGGGTCAGCTTCCCTGCTTCGATTTTGGGCAGGACCTCAACCAGCGTTTTGGCACCAATCGCGCTTACGCGGTCAAACAGCTCGCCGCTGGTCATGTCCGGGTCAATCGCAACCGGCTGCACATACAAAATATCGCCGGTATCCAACCCTTCGTCCAACTGCATAATAGTCACGC
The DNA here is from genome assembly GCF_003324125.1 of Subdoligranulum sp. APC924/74. Classification (NCBI taxonomy): domain Bacteria; kingdom Bacillati; phylum Bacillota; class Clostridia; order Eubacteriales; family Oscillospiraceae; genus Subdoligranulum; species Subdoligranulum sp. APC924/74. The sequence goes on from NZ_PSQF01000027.1 coordinate 19,575, forward strand.
CGGTTTCGGTATCACCGTTGAGCACAGCCCATTGGATAGGGGCGGAACCACGGTACTTGGGTAACAGCGAAACATGCAGGTTGATGCAGCCATATTTGGCCACATGCAAAAGTTGTGGCGGAATAATACAGCCGTAAGCAACAACGACAATAATATCGGGTGCCAGGCTTTTGATCAGCTCATCCGAGCTGCCATCGCGCAGGGTGCGCGGCTGATAAACAGGGATGCCGTTGGCCTCAGCCGTCTGCTTGACCGGTGGGGCGGTTAAAATCTGTTTGCGGCCAACTGGCTTATCTGCGCGGGTAAACACAGCGCAGATATTGTGCCCGGCGGCAATCAGAGCGTTCAGACTTTCGGCAGCAATATCAGGGGTGCCCATAAAGAGGATACGCATAGAAGTTATTCCTTTTCTTATCGTAAGCGTATGGGAAAATTGATGTACAAAGCGGGATCAATCCTCTGCATCTTCCGGGTAGTCATCCTCATAAAAATGGGTGGCACGGTCCATGATGGTAACGCCGTTTAGGTGGTCGTTCTCGTGCTGGATGCAGCGGGCCAGCATGTTTTCGGCTTCCAGTTCAAACCAGTTGCCATTGCGGTCCTGCGCTTTGACCTTGACCTTTTTGGAGCGGGTAATAGCGCCGTTGTGGCCGGGGAAAGACAGGCAGCCTTCATACAGTTCATCGGTTTCGTCGCTCAGGTATTCGATTTCGGGGTTGATGAACTCAATAAAAGTATCTTTGTAATCGGCGGGGGCATCTTCCGGGCGGTTGCGGTCATCCAGGCAGATGAAAATGCGGCGCATCATGCCAACCTGGGGGCCGGCAAGGCCAAGACCGTCAGCATCCACCAGGGTATCCTGCATATCATCCAGCAGAGTGGCAAGGCGGTCATCAAATTTGGTAACGGGGCGGCAGACCTTTTTCAGGATGGGGTCACCATCTTTTACGATTGTACGAAGAGCCATAATAAAAATCCTCCTTAAAATTCAATCGCCGTCGGAATTAAAGTCCAAAGCGATCCCGGCTTTTGCGGGCAGCTTTTCGGCGGCGTAAGCATCCAATGCGGCGTGCATCAGGGTACGGAACCCCGCATCGTTGCGGCATTTCAATGTTAGTTTATAGCGGTATTTCCCGCTGATCATGGCAATGTTCATGGGGGTGGGGCCAAGCACACGCAGCGGCTGGCCGGGGTGTGTAGCGAACTGCTGCCCCAAAATGGCGGCAAAACGCCGCGCAGCCTGAAATACTTCCATCTCCTGCGCACCGGAAAAACTGACCACGCAGAATGAGCAAAACGGCGGATAGAGCGAGAACTTGCGGAACATGATCTCCTGCTGGTAAAACGCGGGGTAATCCTGCGCTGCGGCCAACTGGAGGACAGGGTGATCCGGCACGGCGGTTTGAATCAATGCCCGACCCGGCAGTTCCGCCCGGCCGCCGCGGCCAACGACCTGAGTGATCAGGCTGAACACATTCTCATAGGAGCGGAACCCCTGCCCAAAAAGCAGGGAGTCGATGCCCAGCACACCAACCAGGGTGACATTGCCGAAATCCAAGCCCTTGGCAACCATCTGGGTGCCAAGCAGAATATCATACTCCTGCTTGGCAAAACGGGCCAACATTTTTTCGTGGGCGTTTTTTTGCATGGTCGAATCCTGATCCATGCGCAGGATCCGCGTACCGGGCAAAAGTTCGGCCAGCTCCTCCTCCACTTTCTGGGTACCAAAACCGCTGTACACGATTTTGCCGCCGCATTCCGGGCAAAGCCCTGGTACAGGGCTGACCCGGTGCCCACAGTAATGGCAAAGCAGCGCGTGCTGCGCTTTATGATAAACCAGCGGCACGGAACAGTTGGGGCACTTCAGCACATGGCCGCAGGTGCCGCACATGCCAACGGTCTGGTAGCCGCGGCGGTTCAGCAGCAAAATGCTCTGTTCCCCGCGCTGCAGATTGGCAGCGAGTTCCTGTACCATCCGCTGGCTGACTTCCCGCGGGTTCCCAGCGGCAAGTTCGGCGCGCATATCAATAAAATCAACCGTTGGCAGCGGGCGACCGCCATAACGGTGGGTCAGCGTAACAAGCCGCATCCGGCTGCTTATGGCGGCGTGATAGGTTTCGGTGCGCGGCGTAGCGGAGGAAAACAGCAGCAGGGAATGCTCCATCATGGCGCGCTTTTTGGCAACGTCATGGGCGGAATAGCGTGGGGCGGATTCGCTTTGGTAGGTGTGTTCCTGTTCCTCATCTAAAATGATCAGCCCAATGTTTTGCAGCGGTGAAAAGATAGCGCTGCGGGTGCCGATCACGATATCGGCATCGCCATTTTGGATCATCCGCCATTGCAGCAGGCGCTCGGTGTTATTCAACGCGGAGTGCTGCACCGCAAGGCGGCTGCCGAACATGGATTTCAGGCGGCGTGTCATCTGCGGGGTCAGGCTGATTTCCGGCACAAGTACCAGAGCCCGCCTGCCCTGCGCCAATGTCTTTTCAATCAGCTTTAAGAATACGGCGGTTTTGCCGCTGCCGGTAACGCCGTGCAGCAATGCCGCACGGGTCTGTCCGCTCAGCAAATCCTGTTCCAGCTGGTCGTAAGCGGTTTGCTGCTCCGGCGATAGTTCCAGCGGCTGTGGGTCAAAGGGGATATCAGCAAATAAATCCAGCGATTTATCCCGTTGTTCGGTTTTCAGAATGCCTTTCTGGCATAACCCGTTTAAAGTGGAGGAAGATATCCCCTGCGCTTCCAAAGCGGATTTGGTGCAAGGCCCTGCGCGCAGCGCTTCCACGGCCTGAATCTGGCGTGCGCCGGGTTTTGGTTTCTCCGGCAGCTCGCCAACCAGGGCATAAACGGTTTCCAGCGTGCGGGTTAGGCGGCTTTTTAATACGGGCTTTCCGTTTTCCATGCCGGGCTGGTACTGCGCGCCATACGGAATGACCGCCTTGACCGCCTCGTACCAGGTACAGAAATAACGGTCCTTCAAAAAGTGTACCAACTCCAAAAGATCCGGGGTCAAGCGGGCTTTTTCCGGCGCGGCGGCCAGCAGGCTTTTTAAACGTGGATCGGGGGCTTCTTCCGCTCCTACTTCCAGAACAACAGCCATCCGTGGGTGATTGCCACGCCCAAACGGCACCAACACAATGCTGCCGGGCCAGAGGGATTCCGAAAAATCTGGCGGAACCAGATAGGAATACAGCTTGTCAAAATGGATGGTGGCGTCGTTTACCGCCACTTTTGCAATGCAGGGCAAACACGCACCTCCTGTTTTGGCGTTTGGGGCAGTGGATTATTCGGCATCGGGCTCGGCAATGCGCTTTTGGATGATGGAATAAATCTCTTCGGCGCAGGTGTCGACAACATCGTTGACCACATGCTCGTCATAATCAGCCGAACGGGCAATCTCGGTCTCGGCACGGCGCAGGCGCTTCTGAATGACTTCCTCCGCTTCGGTCCCACGGTAACGCAGGCGGCGTTCCAGCTCTTTCATATCCGGCGGCATGACAAAAATGGTGGTGGAACCGGGGTACATCCGCTTGATGTTGCCGGCACCCTCCACTTCGATCACCAGAATAACCGGAATCTGCTGCTCCATATGGCGCTCAACTTCGGAACGCAGGGTGCCGTAATAGTTTTCGCAATAGCAGGTGTGCTCAACAATATTACCTTCTGCCAGAGCGGTTTCAAACTGCTCTTTGGTCAAAAAATGGTAGTTTTTACCGTTCACTTCCCCTTCGCGCATGGTGCGGGTGGTGGCGGAAACGGTCTTTTCGATTTCTGGGTGGCTGCCCAGCAGCTTTGCCACAACGGTATCCTTGCCGGTGCCGGAAGGCCCGGAAACAACAAACAAATATTTTTCGCCTTTCATGCAAAATCCCCCTAACACATATTATACAGGTGGTTACACGGTTGGTTTATCCTGTTCTTTTTCAAAACGTCCTAAAACTTCCTCCGGCTCGAAAGCCGAAAGCACCACATGATCAGAATCCGTAATGATCACCGCGCGGGTGCGGCGGCCATAGGTTGCATCAATGGCCGCGCCTTTGTCGCGCGCATCCTGCACAATACGTTTGATGGGTGCAGAATCCGGGCTGACAACGGCGATCACACGGTCCGCGTTGACCATGTTGCCAAAGCCGATGTTGATAAGCTTCATGGCCGGGCCTCACTCAATGTTTTGAATCTGCTCGCGAATTTTTTCAATCTCAGATTTCAGCTCAACCACAAGGCGGGTGATGTTGATATCCTGGCACTTGGAACCGATGGTGTTGGATTCGCGGTTCAGTTCCTGCGTCAAAAAGTCCAGCTTGCGGCCAACCGGCTCGTCCAGCTCCAGAATAGAGCGGTACTGGGCCACATGGCTATGCAGACGGACAGTCTCTTCGTCGATGGCAGTTTTATCGGCAAAGATAGCAGCTTCTGTCACGATGCGGGCATCGTCAATGTTGCGGTCTTCCAGCAGCTCTTTCAGGCGGGTGTACAGCCGTTCGGTATATGCCTGCACACGCCCGGCGCTGTTCTGCTCGATTTGAGCAACCAGCGTTTCAATCGCTGCCAAGCGGTTCAGCACATCGGTGCGCAACTTTTCGCCTTCCACCGCACGCATGGAAACAAACGCGGCAACCGCCTGCTGGGCAACCTGCTCCACATCAGCCCACAGGGTATCCGGGTCTGCGGGCGCAGCGGTCTGGGTCAACACATCTGGGAAACGGCAGATGGTGCTGACGGTAACATCGTTTTTCAGGTCCAGCTTTTCCGACATTGCCTGCATGGCGGTCTGGTAGCTTTTGGCTAACTGCCAGTTGACCTGAACAACGGTATCTGCCGCTGCAACATTCTGAATGCTCAGGTTCAGCTCAACCTTGCCGCGGCTAACCTTGGCAGCCACCAGCTTTTTGAGCTTATCTTCCAAAAATGAGCAGGTTCGGGGCACACGGGACGAATATTCAAAAAAGCGGGAGTTGACACTGCGCAGTTCCACAACGATATCGCGCCCGTTCAAAACCTGCTCCGCGCGGCCATAACCGGTCATACTAAGTACCATATTCCTACACCTCGTTATCAAAGCATTACAAGGCAGCGCTTGCCGTAACCTGCAATCAGGAGCGCACCAAAGGCAGCAAACGCCAATACATATTTACTATTTATTTTACTATTGTTGGCCGCTGTTTGCAAGGCAATGCGCAGGAAAAGCGGCAGTTTTTTCATTTTTGTAACCCCTTTGATAGAATCAATCAAGGTAAAATAAAAAGGCCTGTACAGCTTTGATGGCAGTACAGGCTTGAATGAATCTGAAAAAATCAGGATAAATACGATTTACAGCTCAGCAACAGCGGCTTTCAGTGTTTCCACGCGGTCGGTGTTCTCCCACTTCACGCCCAGCTCCTCGCGGCCCATGTGGCCGTAAGCAGCCAGCTGGCGGTAGATGGGCCGGCGCAGATCCAGGTCACGGATGATAGCTGCCGGGGTCAGATCAAATACTTTGCGCACAGCGGCTTCCAGTTTGTCGTGCTCGATGGTGCTGGTACCAAAGGTATCAACCATGATGGAAACGGGCTCGGCAACGCCGATAGCGTAAGCCAGCTCAACTTCGCACTTATCGGCCAGGCCGGCAGCGACAACGTTCTTGGCAACCCAGCGGGCAGCATATGCGGCCGAGCGGTCAACCTTGCTGGGGTCCTTGCCAGAGAAAGCGCCGCCGCCGTGGCGAGCATAACCGCCGTAAGTATCAACGATGATCTTGCGGCCGGTCAGGCCGGTATCACCCTGCGGGCCGCCGACAACAAAACGACCGGTGGGGTTGATGTAATACTTGGTGTTCTCATCCAGCAGTTTGGCGGGGATGATGGCTTTGATGACATGCTCCATCACATCGGCATGCAGCTGTTCCTGACTGACGGAAGGGCTGTGCTGGCTGGAAATAACAACAGCATCCACGCGCACGGGTTTGCCGTTATCGTATTCGACGGTAACCTGGCTCTTGCCATCAGGGCGCAGATAATCCATCATGCCATTCTTACGCACTTCGGTCAGACGCTTGGCCAGCTTGTGGGCCAGGCTGATGGGCAGAGGCATCAGCTCGGGGGTTTCGTTGCAGGCATAACCGAACATCATACCCTGGTCGCCAGCACCGGCAACATCATCGTTGGTGCCAAGGGCAATGTCGGGGCTCTGGCCGTCAATGTTGGTGATCACGCCGCAGGTATCGCAGTCAAAACCGTACTTGGCACGGTTATAACCAATCTCGCGGATGACCTGGCGTGCAACACCGGGAATATCAACATAGCAGTCGGTCGTGATTTCGCCCATGATGTGGACAAGACCGGTGGAGCAGGTGGTCTCGCAGGCAACGCGGGCACCGGGGTCCTTTTCCAGGATGGCATCCAGAATGGCATCAGAAATCTGGTCGCAGATTTTGTCGGGATGGCCTTCGGTAACGGATTCGGATGTGAACAGAACTTTGGACATAAAAAGCTGCCTCCTTAAAAAATATAGGGTCAGAAAGGCAACTTGCCGAGAACAAAAAAACGCGCGCCGGGTGTGGACCCAAAGCGCACGTGAACGCTTATCTTTCGGTTCCCCGCAGGAATTGGCACCTTACGCTTGCGCGCAGGTTGCCGGGCTTCATAGGGCCTGTTCCCTCTGCCACTCTTGATAAGTTGCTATTCTGATGTAACGTGCTTATGTTACCATAGGCAACCGGCAAAGTCAACGATGTGGCGTTGGGCAAATTGTCAGCTTTGCACAAAATGGATTGAACTTTTGTCAAAACGGGTAAAAATGACCAATGATGGCTGCCCAATCAGCAGCAATTAAGCGGTTACGCTTTTGCCACCGCTGTTGCGGCCATGCAGAATGGGCGAAAGCGGCTTGTAAATTGCAAAGCAGATTACGGCGTCCAGCATCCCTTTGAAGAAAGTGAACGGCAGGTTGAACACCAGCAGGCAGTTCAAAAGGCCATTGACATTCGGGTTAATGGCCTGGTACATGCCGATGATGGCATCCAGCGGCAGATGATACATGACCACATAGGCCGGATAGACGATGAAGTAGTTGTACGGAACGCTGACGATTGCCATAACCAAAGCGCCGAGCACTGCGCCCAGGATAGCGCCGCTGCGGGTTTTCTTAAAACGGTATACCATACCGGCCACGCCGACAAACAGAGCGCCCATCACAAAATTAAACAGCTCCCCCACCGCAGCGGTGCTGGTGCTGGGCAGTTTGATCAGGTTTTTGATCAGGCACACCACAATACCGGCAACCGGGCCGTAAGCAAAGCTGGCAATCAGGGCTGGCAGTTCCGAAACATCCAGCTTGATAAAGGCGGGCATGATGGGAATGGGAAACTCCATATACATCAATACTGTGGCAACGGCAGCAAGCATGGCGGTTCCGGTTAATACGCGGGTGTTGAATTTGGTTTTCATAAAAAATACCTCCCTGGGGGGCGCGGCCCCAAATAAAATGATTTGGAAAGCCAGTAACAGCTTCGGGAGGCTGATAATTGCAAATAAAAACGCCCTGTTGCAAGCTATACTTACAACAGGGCGCAGAAAAGCAAATAGAACAGCTTTCCGTTTCTTTCATCCGGACTATACCGTCGGCCCCGGAATCACACCGGATCAGCGGCTGCATCAACAGCCGGTCGCGGGCTTGTGGCAATGCCATTTACCGCCGGTGGGGAATTGCACCCCGCCCTGAAACAGACTTTCTAGCTTTGAGTATAGCACAGGTTTTACAAATTGCAAGAGGGTGTGCTATAATTGACAAAAATAAATTTGGAGACTGGGTGGTGTTTCCCTGCTGCTTGGTACACTCAGGAGGTTTAGGGCAATACCGCATAATTCTAAGTGCCGATACGGCGAGCGAGGTGCGGCAGCTGCTAGGCCAAAAGCGCAGATAATACTGGATGTCTTATCGAGCATTTTGGCAACGCAGATGCCGTGCCGCAGCCGTCGGAGCGGTGCTTAAGCCGTAAGGCGGGAATTGTGTGGTGTTGCCTTAGAAAGTGGAGGTTGCAATGGAAATAGGAAAAATTTCGCTGTTGAGCATTGTCACGGCGGTGGCCCCGATGGCACTTTTTGTGCTGCTGGCGCTGTTTGCCCCACTGGTTTACCGCAGAATTGCGGGCAAACTGATTGAAAAATTCCGTCCACATCAGCCGCAGTGGATCAGCATCATTCTGGATAGCTACCTGAGCCCAACAACGATCTTGCTGCGCGCCGTGTTTATTTATGCTGCACTGTGGGTTTTGCCGCTGGAACTGAACACCCCCACATACCGCAGCGTATTGGCGCGCATCATGCAGGTAACCGCAATCTGCCTGATTGCCTGGGGCGCATGGATGGCTGCCCCTGTGTGCCGCCTTTTGCTGCGCAGCGCAGAAAACAAACTGGATATTGCTACCAACCGCACAATGGGGCGCTTTTTTGAAAATATCTTCCGAGCTGTTGTAGGCGTTGTGGCGGGCATTGCGGTGTTGGATGCATTGGGCATTCCCGTTACCGGCCTGCTGACAGGTGCTGGCGTTGCCGGTATCGGTATTACCCTGGCGGCGCAGTCCACCATGTCAAACCTGATTGCAGGGGTAGCGCTGGTGCTGGAACATCCCTTTGGCATTGGGGACTATGTGATTCTGGGCAGCTATGAGGGCACGGTGGAAGATATCTCGTTCCGCTCCACCCGTATCCGCACGCCGGACCATGCAGTGATTACGGTAGAAAACTCCAAGGTGTGTGGCGAATACATCCAGAATGTTACTGACCGGACCAACCGACTGTGGCAGTTTACGATCGGTGTCACCTATGATATCCCGCGCGAAAAAGTTGAAACGCTGTGTGCAGATCTGAAAGAACTGCTCAGTGCGGATGCACAGATCAGCTCGGACGCAATGACTGTTACCCTGAATGAATTTAGCGCTTCCAGCATGGATATTCTGGTACGTTGCTATGTGACGGCGGTGGATTATACGGGCTATTTACAACTGAAAAGCCGCATGAATCTGGCCATCATGGACCTGATGAAGCGGGATGGATGCGACTTCGCCTTCCCTTCCACCAGCGTTTACCTGGAAAAAATGCCGCCGCAAAAAGGCAAATCCTGATTTGGCAGAAACAGCTCATCAAGTGCCCAAGTTAGGGCAATACCGCATAATTCTAAGTGCCGATACGGCGAGCGAGGTGCGGCAGATGCCAAGCCAAAAGCGCAGATAATACTGGATGTCTTATCGAGTATTTTGGCAACGCAGCTGCCGTGCCGCAGCTGCCGGAGCGGTGCTTAAGCCGCAAGGCGGGAATTGTGCGGTATTGCCTTAGCAATTTGAACCAAACAATATAACAAAACCGCCACGAACCAATCTAACAGGTTCGTGGCGGTTTTTATGTACGTTTAAGTTTTACGCGGCAATCTCAGATCAGAGCAGCAGTGATGAGGCTCATCTTGTAGACTTCCTCAGCATCGCAGCCACGGGACAGGTCGTTGATGGGAGCATTCAGACCCTGCAGGATGGGGCCATATGCAGCAAAGCCGCCCAGACGCTGTGCAATCTTATAGCCGATGTTGCCGGCGTTGATATTCGGGAAGATAAAGACGTTAGCTTCGCCAGCAACGGTGGAGTTGGGAGCCTTCAGCTTGCCAACTTCCGGTGCAACGGCGGCGTCAAACTGCAGTTCACCGTCAACCTTCAGTTCGGGATGTGCTTCCTGAACGCGCAGGGTGGCGTTGCGCATCTTATCAACGGTCTCGCCCTTGCCGGAACCCTTGGTGGAGTAGCTCAGCAGAGCAACCTTCGGGTCGATACCGAAAATCTCAGCGGTATGAGCAGTCTCAACGGTGCTCTCGACGATCTCATCCTCAGAAGGATCGATATTGATGGCGCAGTCGCCCATCGCCAGCTTCTCGTTGCCGCGGACCATAATGAAGCAGGAGCTGACGGACTTGATGCCGGGCTTGCACTTGATCAGCTGCAGAGCCGGGCGAACGGTATCAGCGGTAGAATAGGTAGCGCCGCCCAGCAGGCAGTCAGCCTTACCCATCTTGACCAGCATGGTGCCGAAGTAGTTGGACTTGGACAGTGCAGTGCGGCACTGCTCCTCAGTCATCTTACCCTTGCGCAGTTCAACCATTTTGGCAACCATTGCGTCAAATTCAGGGTAAGAGGTCGGGTCGCAGATCTCTGCGCCGGTAATGTCAAAGCCGCCCTCAGCAGCAGCCTTTTTGACTGCTTCCGGGTTGCCCAGTAGCAAAACGTTCAAAATCTTGCCAGCCAGCAGCTTGGATGCTGCGGACAGGATACGGGCATCAGTGCCCTCAGTAAATACGATGGTTTTAGGATTTGCTTTCAACTGATTTTCAAAATTTTCAAAAACGTCCATGATAATACCTCCGTATCAATCTGGTGCCGGGTATCCGTGGATCCCGCACACGCTAGTACAGATACAATTATAGCACGATTTGAATTATTTGCAAATGGTGCAAGGACAAAACATATGTTTTTTGCGCAAAAAAAGTCTGAACTGGCTAAAAACGCAAAAATTCATGCGTTTGACGCAAAAATATCAGGCGAGATTGACAAAACTATATCAAACGGTGCGCGGGATGGAATTCTCTCCTTCCGGAGCAAAAAAACCATAAGAACGATAAAAATCGGCAACATCCTGTGGGCTGTGCACAACAACAGCCTGCAAAAGCCGGTCCGTGCCGGGCTGGCGGAAACCGATGATGGTTTCACCTGTACAAATGCTGCTTTGCGTTGCAATATCCGCCGGGCCAAGGCCCGGCGGCGGCTGCAACGCGGCGCAGGTTTTGCGGTGGTTAAAGAACATGGTGCATAACGCCTCCCCTGCTTTTCTTTCAGCATAGCGCAGGTTTGGGCAAAAAGCAAGTGCAATACAAAAAAGCCTTCCGGCACACAGGAGGGCTGCAATACCGGAAGGCATATGTAGGGAAATATAGAGAATGTCAGAATAAATCAGTCGAGGAATTCCTCGTTCAGCTGAACGCCAAAATCATGGGCAATGGCACGCAGGTCATCATCGGTGATGGTCTGGCGGATCAGGCCGCCGCCCATGGAGAGAACTTTGACATAGATCTCAGCACTCTTTTCAATCGTGTGGGCCAGGCCGAAAGTAATATCAAAATCGGGGCCGGAAGCAAACAAACCGTGCTGTGCCCAAATGGCAGCCTGGTATTTTTTCATCAGCTCACTGGTAGCCATGGCAATGTCAGCACCGCCGGGCACCATCCAGGGGCAGACGCCGACACCCTCCGGGAAAACGACCGGGCATTCAGTAGCGCTCTGCCACAAAGCACGGGTAAAATCACGGTCAGTCAGCGGCAGAATGTAGGTCAGGGCAATTACGTTGGTAGCATGGCAGTGGTAGATCACGCGGTTGGCACCGTTGGTGGCGGCCTTGCGCACGCTGTGGTTCATAAAGTGGCTGGGAAACTCGGAAGTCGGCTTTGCGCCATCGGCCAGGCCCCAGACAATGCGCCAGCTGTCGCCCTTATCATTGATCTCAACAATGCCGATGCTGTGGATAGGGTCCGGCTCCACATTGCGGAAGAACTTGCCGGAACCGGTGGTGATGAAATATTCCCCGGCCAGGTTATCAGCCTGAACGCCCATGTTGACCCACTCGCACGGGGTTTCGTCAAAGAAAGGACGGCATGCGGCAACATCTTCCTCGGTCATGCGGTAGGTCAGGTTGCCGCCGTTGCGCTCATGCCAGCCCTGCAGCCAGCCGTCGTTGCACATACGGATAAAACCTTTTACGTTTGCTACATCATAAATCGTGCTCATAATACTGCTCCTTTACTCCATTGCCTTTTATCGTAACTGTTGCCTGCGGCTTACCGCGTGATGATATCAACAGGGACATTAAAGATTTTTGCCACTTTCAGGATGGTATCAATGTGGCGGCCGGTGGCTGCTGCCATGTGGTGGGTGGGGCCGGCTTCGCTCCAGCGGTTGCAGAACTCACGCGCACCGCAGCTGAAGCGGGTACGCATGTTGGTATCGCCAAAGGTAAAGATGGGGCCGGGTTCATTGACGCCCTCGGCAACCACAAACTTGAAGTGGCCGTCCTTATCCTGCGTGATGGCCAGATAGGTCACATCGCCAACCGGTGGATAGAATTGGGTCAGATAGCCGCCACCAGTCTTGCCGTGGAACACGGGCACGATCTTCATGGTCGGCTTTTTTGCCTTGGAGATATCGGCATCACCGGAGCCGGAATGGCCGATGATGCAGATATCCTCGTTGAAGTCGATGGAGTACATCTCGCTCAGCTGGCCGCAGCCCGCAATGGTTTTCAGGATGGACATTGCCATCGAAACCTTGATATCGCCCTCAACCGCGCAGGCAGTGCCCTGCTTGATGAGCATCGAGAATGCAGGAATCAGCATGGAGTCCAGTTTGCCGGCCACACCCTTGGCAAAACCGTCGTAGTGGGAAGCCACAAACGCAATTTTTTCGTCCTTGACCCACTGCTCAAAGGCAACAACATAACGGGCCATATCCCAGACCTTTTCGATCGTGCCGCCGCCCTCAATATCAAAGGTATCCAGAATATCCTGTGCCTTGGCACGAATCGCTTCTTCATCGGTGATGTTATCGGCAATGGCCCACATTTTTTCCCAGTCAAACTGCTTGGTGTAAAGCCACATGCGGTTGTATAGGTTGGTTTCGTCAATGTACAGGTCCATCATGCCGGGGTACGGGCGGCCGATCTGGGCAAGGTTGGTATCGCGGAAGCGGCGGCGCACCTGTGCAGCACGGCACCAATCTTCAATTTCAGCCTGCACACCGGGGTCACCGCCCTCGACCACGCCGGTGATAACGGCATGGCGCTTACCGGCGCGTTCCAGGTCGGCAACCATTTCACCAACGGCACCACAGGCGTACAGTTCACCTAGCCAGGTTGGTGTATCAGTGTTGGCATAATCCGGGGCTTTCTTCTTCTGCACATTGACCAGTACAACGGGTACATCCAGATCGCGCACGGCGGGCAGCATGTTGTAAGAGGTTGCATAGGTCAGCAGCTGCAGAATAACCAGGTCAACGTCTGCGGCACGGAACTTATCGCCCGCTGCCATGGACTGCTCTTTGGTGGTAACAATGCCGCCGTCAATGACCTCAACGGTATCGGGAATGGTCTTTTTGAAAGCGGCATACTGACCCTCAAATTCAGGAACCAGGGTTGGGAACTGCGGCAGATAGGCACCCAGAGCAATGGCAAACACGCCAACACGGGCTTTGGTTTCAACTAACATGGATATTACCCCCTGTAATAAAATTTATTGCGGATCACATTCCAAAATAGTGAACGACTTTTTGATGGAGGCGCGTGCATCCGCAAGGTCTTTGAACTCCCCTGCACGGATCATCTGCACCATCAGGTTGCCAAGGGCGGTACCCTCGGTAGGGCCTGCAAACACGGGCAGCTGGGTGGCATTTGCGGTCATCTGGTTCAGGTACATATCCTGGCTACCGCCGCCCACAATATTGATGCTGGTATATTCTTTGCCGGTCAGGCTTTGCAGCTCTTGAATAGCGGCCTGATAATCATGCGAAAGCGAGTTGTAAATGGTCTGCATCACTTCGCCGGTGGTGGCGGGAACCGGTTTGCCGCCGTCTTTGCAGGCAGCCTTGACTTCTTTGATCATGGATTTCGGCGCCAGGAAGCGGTCGTCGCCAGTGGATACGATCCCGGCAAAGCTGCTGGCTTCCTGCGCGGCGGCAATCAATTCCGGGAAAGACGGGCGGGTTCCGGTCTGCTCGCCAAGTTCACGCCGCACAGACTGGATCATCCACAGGCCCATAATGTTCTTAAGGTAACGGTAGCGGTATTCATAGCCGCCCTCGTTGGTAAAATTGGCCTGCATGCTGGCAGGGGTCGTGATGGGGTCTTTGTTTTCCACACCCAGCAGGCTCCATGTGCCGCTGGAAAGATAAACGGCCTTATCATCCCTTGCGGGAACAGCCAAAAAGGCGGAGCCGGTATCATGTGTAGCGGGCAGTACGACGGTGCAGTCAAAGCCGACATAATCCTTGACGGCGGAGCTCAAATTTCCCAGTTTGGTGCCGGGGGTGCTGATTCTGCCAAAGATTTTGCGCGGCAGACCAAGCCGGTTGATGATTTCATCGTCCCAATCCTTGCTTATAGCGCCCACCAGGGCAGTGGTGGAAGCATTGGTATACTCGTTGGCCATCACGCCGGTCAGGCGGTAATTCAGGTAATCCGGCACCATCAAAAAATGCTCGGCAGCGGCAAGCTGTTCCGGGTGCTCTTTCTTTAAGGCACACAGTTGGTAAACCGTGTTGAACGACTGGTACTGGATGCCGGTACGGGCGTAAAGTTTTGTAAACGGCAGAATGGGTTCCAGTTCCTCCCGCATGGCGGCGGTGCGGCCATCGCGGTAAGCAACGGGGTCCCCGATAGGGGTACCATCGGCATCCAGAAGCAGAAAGTCAACAGCCCAGGTATCAATACCGACCGTTGTGGGCGTATAGCCTGCATCGTGGGCGGCTTTCAGCCCCTCGATCACATTCTGAACCAGGCCTTCCATATCCCAGCAAAGGTGACCGTTCTTTTCAATCAGGCGGTTTTCAAAGCGGTAGACTTCATGCAGGGCCATAACACCATGTTCCACGGTGCCAATAATGTGCCGGCCGCTGGATGCTCCGATATCTACAGCAAGATAACAGGTTTGCATCTTTCTCTCCTTTTGGTAAAATGCGAATCAGGCGAACTGCCTTATGCTATTAGTATAGCGGCATAATATCCGGCATTCCATGGTTTGAAGTGGACAGTTTTTTGTGAAAATTCTACTTTGCCATTCCCTGCTGGCAAAGGCGGTTTCGCTGCTTTTGCTTGACTTATAGTAATGGGAAAAAATTAAGTCTGTGTTTTTTCGATGACAAGGCGAAGATTGTTGTAATACTGTCGCAGTGCCCGATGAAAATGTTAAGGCAACACCGCACAATTCCCGCCTGACGGCTTAAGCACCGCTCCGGCGGCTGCGGCACGGCATCTGCGTTGCCAAAA
>NZ_PSQF01000028.1:0-33985 GCF_003324125.1 Subdoligranulum sp. APC924/74
TTGGCTAAGATCTAATGTTGTAGGAATTCGCGCGGAAGCGGATACTTTTACAATTGGCATCATTTTCAAAGACAAATCTGTTTCCTTGTAGCCACTATGCGCAAGGTACTGAAAGAAGCGTAAAAGGATACTGTAATGGAGCCTTACAACCGAATTGCTGTAATTGCACGAAACAACTTTGACGTATCGATTTACAATATCTGCTGAAAGTAATTTGTAATCCGTGACTCCAACGCTGAACAAATAATCTGTAAAGCGAAGAAGAACATTTCTGTGGCTGCGCAGCGTATTCTCCCTGCGTCCGTGGAGAGATAGCTTTTGCAAGTAGTTGACCGCACCTTCTTGCAGTCCTGCAGGGAACTCTCGATTCAACCTCCGCCGAAGCATAACCGCGTTGAAGTGTTGGTAGTCTGACAACAAATCCATTGCACGGTGAACTCGTGAGCATCGCCGTTCTACTGTTCCCGGCTGCACACCGTAGCAATCCAGCATGAACTGCTGAGCCAATTCCGCTGTAAAATATTTCTTTTCATTTTTATTGCAGTACGCTAACAGGTTCCTAAACGTCGAACGAAAGCCTTGAATATAGTTTTCGCTATAGTGCTTTGCAATGATGCAAGGGATAACTCTTTCCACAAGTTCATACACGGTCAGTCGATTTCCATCATCCACAATAACAACCTCCATCATATCTGGAATACTCAAATTATATAGTTATTATGTAGAGAAAAACAGACTGTTTTTATAATTTTTGTCGCTGTACAATTAAAGTTTGGAACGTGGGATACATAATCGCTTTCTTGCCATAATTATATCGGTATCGGAACTTAGAATTATGCGGTATTGCCTCAATTCTGAAAAAAATTAAAAAAGACCGACATTGCGCGGTGTATCTGCCTGCACAATGTCGGTTTTGTTTATTTTCTCTCGGCCAGCACGACCGTAAAGGTCGAGCCTTTGCCGGGGGTGCTTTCTATCTGCATCTCTGCGCCGGTCAATTCCAGAATCCGCTTGACCAGTGCCATGCCAAGGCCATTGCCCTCGGTGGAGTGGCTCGTGTCGCCTTGGTAGAATTTATCGTAGATGTGTTTTATCGTCTTTTCATCCATGCCGCAGCCGGTATCGGTCACGGAAACATAAATTTTGCCGTTCGCCCGCGTTTGGCGCAGGGTAATGCTGCCGCCCTGCGGTGTGAACTTCACCGCGTTGGAAAGCAAGTTCGTCCACACCAGTTCCAGCAAGCCGGGGTCAGCCTGTGTGTAGGCGGCATCCTCTAGGTCAGCGTCAAATTCAATGTCCTTGCGTTCCCACGCATCCTCAAACTGCACGGCCACACTGCACAGCTGGGCGCAGACGTCATAGACTTCTGCTGCTGGGCGGATGGTTTGCTTTTCCACCTTGTTCAGCTTGAGCATGATAAAATGATCAGGAGCCGTTTCCAAGCTGATGTAAGCAAAGAAATGGCTCCGGGTTTTGTCCTGTCTGCGCTACAAAAGATATACATCGCATATTAAGGTGCTAATTTGTGAATAATTATCCTTGTTCTGCAATTTTTGTGTTCGCATCTTCGCATGGTTCCTTTATAATATAGGTAATACAATATAAAGGAGTCCCTTGACGATGCGAGCAATAAACCTTAAAACCAACCATCTGACAGCGCCTGTCGGTATTGACGCCGGGCCGCTGTTTTTGTCTTGGCAGTGCGCTGACGGCGTGCGCCAGACCGCCTATGAAATTGAAGTAACCGCCAACAACAAAACCGTATGGCAGAGCGGCAAAGTACAAAGCAGTGCCATGCACGCCGATACCCCCGCTGTGGCCGATTCCCGCGTGCGCGGTGCATGGAAGATCCGCCTGTGGGATGAAAACGATGTCCCCGGCGCGTGGAGTGAGGCACGCTTTGAGACCGGCCTTGCACAGTGCGACTGGGTAGGGGAGTGGGTGGACCCCGAGACCGAGCCAATCGACATCCCCGGTGACGATGCCATCAACGCCTTTGCCCGCCCCAATTGGGAGCGCAAGCAGGCAGAAAAAGAAGCCGCGGGCAAGGGTGCAGCCGAGTCGTATAAGCCTCATCGTCCGGCATCGTACCTGCGCAAAAGCTTCACGGCGTCCAAGGGCGAGGCACGGCTGTATATCACGGCCAAGGGATTGTACGCGGCATGGCTGGACGGAAAGCACATTGGTGATATGGTTTTGGCCCCCGGCAGCTTTACCGGGAACAAGCATCTTGGTGCGCAGACCTACGATGTGACCGCGCTGCTGCACGAGGGCGAGAATGAGCTTTTAATTGCTCTCGGTGATGGCTGGCACCGCAGCACGGGCGGTGTGGATGGCGACCGTGATTTGTTCGGTGATACCCTGGGCGTGCTGTTTCAGCTGGAGGTGGACGGTAAACCGGTCTGCGTTTCCGATGACACGATGCAGGCAACGCAATGCGGGCCTATTCGTCAGAACGATATGCAGCAGGGCGAGGTCTACAATGCACAACTTGAGGGCGAACTGACCGGCTGGCACGGTGTGCGCACCTACCATGATGATCTGCCCATTACCGGTATGAATACCGTGCCGATTCTGGAACACGAAGCATTCCCCGGCAAGCTGCTGCAAACGCCCAACGGCGAGACGGTGCTGGACTTTGGGCAGAATATCGCCGGTTATGTGGAGATAACGCTGATCGCCCACACCGGACAGAAGGTCAAGCTGACTTGCGGCGAAGCGTTGGACGAAAACGGAAACTTTACCCAAGAAAACTTTCAGGACCGCAACCGCCACAAGGAGGGCGGCACCGCCCAGATGCTGGAGCTTGTCTGTAAAGAGGGGAAAAACCACTTTAAGCCCAGCTTCACCATTATGGGCTTCCGCTACGCCAAGGTCGAAACCGACGCCGATTTGACCGATGCCGTGTTTACTGCCTACGCCGTCTACTCCGATATGGCGGTGACGGGCGCGTTTACCTGCGGAAATGACGCGGTGAACCGGCTTGTCAAGAACAGCGTCTGGAGCCAGAAGGGCAACTTCTGCGATGTCCCCACCGACTGCCCGACCCGCGAACGTGCCGGCTGGACAGGGGATATGGGCGTGTTTATTGAAACCGGCTTGACCCTGATGGACTGCTACCCCGTGGCGGAAAAATGGCTGGCGGAGTGCCGCCTGAACCAGTACCCGGACGGTCGCATGGCAAACATTGCCCCGCCGAACGCCCGTCCCGGCTATATGACCCCGATGCTCTGCATGTCGGCAGGGTGGGGCGATGCGGCGATTTTGGTGCCGTATGCGATGTACAAGCGCACGGGTGACCGCAAAATTCTGGCGGACAACTATGAGATGATGCAGCGCTGGTACGCTTTTTTGCTGGGGCGCGCACAGCAGACGACCGATGAGCAGCAGGGCGGTGACTACGCCAAGTTCACTGTTTTAAACGGCATGGACTACGGCGAATGGTGCGAGCCGGGCATCACTCCCATGCAGGCAATGATGAACCCGCGCAAGAGCGTGGGAACGGCATATCTGGCCTACTCTGGGCGCTTGCTGGCAGAAGTAGCTGATGAACTGGGCAAGGCGGACGATGCTGCCAACTACCGCGATACTGCCGCCAACGCAGTGAAAGCCTACCGTGCAGCGTTTACCGAGAACGGCGTGATCCACTCTGACCGCCAGTGTGAGTATGTCCGCGCCATTGCCTTTGCCCTGCTGGGTGAGGAAGAAAGCAAAGCCGCCGCCGAAACGCTGAACCGGATGGTTGCCGAGAACGACTACCACCTGAACACAGGCTTTTTGTCCACGCCATTTTTGTGCGATGTGCTGGCAAAATACGGCTATGCGGACACTGCCTACAAGTTGCTTTTGCAGCCCGACGCCCCCGGCTGGCTGTATGAGGTTGGCAAGGGCGCCACGACCGTTTGGGAAACCTGGACGGGCATTGACGAAAACGGCAAGCCGCACGAATCCCTGAACCATTACAGCTACGGAGCCATCTGCGGCTGGCTGTTCGGCGGTGTGTGCGGCATCCGGTACACGGACGGCGCACTGACGATTGCACCTACGCCCGACAAATCGCTGGACTGGGCAAAAGCCACCTACGATTCCCCAGCCGGGCGCATTGTAAGCGGCTGGCGGTATGACGGCGATGTGGTAACCTATGAGTTTGAGATCCCTGCCAATCTGACCGCCGATGTCACCCTGCCCGATGGGCGTAAGTTTACCCTTGCCCCCGGAAAGCACACAGTATAAGAAGAAAGCGCCTGCCCTGCCGTAAAACTTACGGCAGGGCAGGCGCTGTTTTTGATAAACTGAAAGTTTCCGTTGCTTGTCTATTTATATAAAGCCTCTTTTTTTTGCTTCTTCAATCAATATAGGTTGAATTAAAGGATATGTCCAATTTTCAACTAACTTATCTGAAATCAATATCTTCTCAATCTCACAATGTAATTCCTCAAATGAGTTAATGTCTGCAATAAATAACATTCCGAAAGTTTCATCATCAATATTTTCATTTACTCGTGTCTTTCCTTTAACAGAATACACACATATTGGTTCAATTCTAAAATCAACTGCTCCTGTTTCTTCTTGTAATTCTCTTTTAGCTGTTTCTAAAATACTTTCTCCAGGTTCTCTGTGACCTCCTGGTATTTCATAAGTCTCTCTTTCTTTGTGTTTACAGAATACCCACTTGTTATCTGTTTTGGATATTATCACTGCAAACTTCAAAAAT
This sequence comes from Subdoligranulum sp. APC924/74, assembly GCF_003324125.1. NCBI lineage: Bacteria > Bacillati > Bacillota > Clostridia > Eubacteriales > Oscillospiraceae > Subdoligranulum > Subdoligranulum sp. APC924/74. Next base: position 4,715 of record NZ_PSQF01000028.1, read on the forward strand.
TCATCTGCGACATTGTCATAAAATTTTACTTCTACCATTCTATCAATACCTCGTCAAATTCAAATTTTCTGCCCTAAGTATATCACACAAAAAACCGGGTTTCAACGCAGGAAAAGCAAATCCCCTGTCCTTTCGGGCAGGGGATTGCGGTTTAGCCATGCTGTTTGAGATATTCGGCGCTGAGTTGCAAACTCTTTATGGGGGAGTTATCCACCCAGTTGCGGTGGCTTTCCAAAATCACGGCATCTACGCCGATAGTAAGCGCCTGTGCCATCAGGCTGTCGAGATCCATATTGCCGGTACCCAGCTCCATGCTGTCGGTTTTCAGAATCGGCGTTACGGCGCTGCCCGAAATGCGGGTGCCGCGGTCGTTGATATGCCACAGCTTCATGCGGGTCCCCAGACGCTGCATCCACGCAAGGGCGTTGGCGCCGCCCTCGGTAAACCAGTAGCTGTCAAACTCAAAGTTGACGAACTGCGGGTCGGTTTCCTCCAGCAAAATGTCGTAGGCACGCTTTTCGGCGTTGACATGACGCAGCTCACAGTTGTGGTTGTGGTACAAAAGCTCCACGCCCTCGGCCTTCAGGGCCTCACCCGCCTTGTTCAGCCGTGCGGCAAGGTCGTGCATCGTGGCTTCATCGCCGTAATCAAAGCGATACATTCCGGTAATAACGACATACTTAGTGCCAAAGCTTTTGGCTTCGTCCGCCACCGCTTTGGCATCGCGCTCCAGACTGCCCAAATCGGTGTGCAGGCTGACGACCTGCAGCCCCGCTTCTTTGACCAAAGCGTGCCAGTCGAGATTGCCGCCCTTGCCCACGGGCATACCCGCCGCCTTGGTCAGCAGCCGCACCATAAAGCCGATGGGGTGGATCATAAACCCGCACAGCTCAATGCCGTCATAGCCTGCGGCTTTCATGGCGGCAAGCGTCTGCCGTGCCTCGTTTTCATTGCTTAAAACGGTTCCCAGCATAAATTGCTGGACTGCCTTTGTGGGCATGGTTCAACCCTCCATCTTGATGATTTTTCCCGTTGTGATGCCGTTTTCGTTGAAGCTGTCCACGCAGACATAATAGGTCTGCCCGGCCATCAGCGTGGAAAGCGTGACCTCATCGGCATCATAGACAAGCCAGCTCTGGTACAGCTTATCCGGAGCAATGCCGTAGCGCACATTGCAGCCCTGCGCGTTCTCGATGTGCTGCCAGCTGATTTTGCCGTCCAGCGCATCCACGCGCACGGCTTTGGCGTCGGCTTGGGCAGGGCGGTCGCCCTCGACGTTGCCGAACACCCGCAGCCCGCTTACACGCAGCGTCTGGCCGTAGGGGAGGGCACCGCCCGTCACGCGAATATACCGCGCACGGATACCGCCGGCATACTCATAATAGCCGCTGGAGCATTCGCGGGCGACATCCTCGCGCAGCGTCCAGGTCTCGCCGTCAAGACTGGTTTCCACGATATAGCAAGAAATCTGCAGGCGCGTCTCGATATGCCGCGTTTTGCGGTCATCGCCGTAGCTGTCGGCAGGAAAGTCCACGACGAGTTTTTCATCGGCCATGTTGACCTGAATCGCGCGGACATCATAATCACGGCCTAAATCCACACACAGCCATTCGCCGGGCTGGTCGCTGCCCGCGCTCCACCAGCGGCGGCAGTCCTCGTCCACGGCATTCACCGGGTCGCTGCCCTCAGCGGTGGAGGATGCCGTCACGGCCTTGCGGTAGCTTAACAGCATCCACTTGGGCTGCTGGCTGGCGGCGTCGAATTTGCCTGCCGGAATTTCGTGCGGGTAGTCGGCAAAATTCTGGTTGCAGAACAGCACGCCGTCCTTGTCAAACCCGGCAGGAAACAGCCCCACGCGACGCTCAAAGTCGTGGTTGACCGAAATGCGCATCGTGGACGCGTGCCAGTAGTTGCCGTATTTGTCGGCAATTGTGCTGCCGTGGCCTGCGCCGGTCATAAACCCGCCCGGCTTGGAGGAAAACGGGTTGGACGCTTGCAGCGTGAACGGTCCCAGCGGGGACTTGGAGGTGTACACACCATCGGCGTAGGTGTTGTACTGGGTGCCGGGGCAGGCGTATTGCAGATAATACGTACCATTGTGCTTTGTCATAAATGCGCCCTCAATGTAGGGCTTGCCGACGGCGTTGAACATAGCGGTCAGCGCCTCGGCGTTCAGCCCCGGCATCTGCGTCATCTGGGGCGGCAGCTCCAGCTTGCCGGTTGCCTCGTTATAGAAAGGCTTCATGGCTTTGTAAAGCACGCTTGCCTCTTTATCCACAATCCCGTTGTTACCGGGGCGCTCATAGCCCAGTTCTTCTTCGCGCCCGAAAATCAGTTCTTTCTTTTCTCCGATGGGCGTCATGGTATCGGGGTCAAGCTCCACGCCCCAGATGGGCGAGGTGTTGGAGCAGCCCCAGTAAAAATATACACGCCCGTCATCATCGCAGAACATATCGGGATCCCAAAAGGCGAACGGGGCGCTGACCTCGGTAAACGGCTCGATCAGTGGGTCGGCGGTGCGCAGAATAGGACAGTTGCGCCCCTTGCGGCTGGCAGAAAAATACAGGTAGTCGCCGACTTGGCGGACATCGGGTGCGTAGTCGTAAATCAGCAGATCGGGGTCGGCGTGGAAGTCCCAGTGCAGCAGATCGTCCGAGTACCAGAACCCTGCCGACATAGAAACAAACAGGTAGTATTTGCCCTTGAAGTACACCAGCGTCGGGTCGGCGCCTTCGCGGAAGCCCGCAGCGCGCTCACCCTCCTTCATGTGCTGGTAGCGGTAGCCCAGATCCAAGGGGTTGCAGTAGGTTTTCATCGTATTACACATCCTTTTTGATGCCCTGCAAAACGCGGTTCAGCTGCTTGATGCTCTCGGCATCTGCGCCGGCCTGCTTGAGCATTCCCTCCACGGTCATGCGCTGCATGGCGCGTTCCATCATGGCAACCAGCGCCGGGTTATCCTTGACGGCGGCAGCTACATCACCGCGGGCGGCAGCCGCCTTGTCGGTGATGGCCTTCAAGACAGGCCCCACCTTGGCGTCCGCCATGGCAGCGGCCATATTGTCCTTGACGCTCCAGCAGGTTTCGTCCAGCTCGCCGTCAAACCAGTTGTTCACGACCTGACGGTTGGACATCGCGTAGGCGGGGTTCGGCTCTGTAGCCTTGTTGATCAGAATCACGCTGGAATACGCCCCCGCGCGGGCCTCAATGCTGTGCTTGCCGGTGATGGGCACATTGAAAACAAACACTTTGTCGCCTTTTTTTGCTTCGACAAGGTGCCCGTCCTTGTACAGAGAAACCTCCGGCAGGTTGGAGTATACTTTGACCTCGGTCACATCCTCCGTGCGGTCCACATAGCGGCTGCCGCAGGTATGTACAAAGGGCTGCTTGCTCCAGTAGGCCTTGTACAGGTAGAAGGCGTCCTTCTTGATTTTGCGGTCAAAGGTGACAAGTCCTTTCTGGTTCTCGCCGTTTTTGCCGCCCTCATCGCGGCCATCGGCAGCAAAGTCGAACATATTCCAGACATGGGTCGCCCACAGCCACGGGCGGTCGGCAATCATTTTTGCCATGTGCTCGTGGTAGACGCACTGGTAGGTTTCGGTATAGTCGCCCTTTTCGGGGTGGGCGCTCTGGTAGGCGGGGTTTGCGTCCGCGCCGTACTCCGAAAAACCGATGCAGCGGTCGGGATATTTGGCGTGGTAGGTATCAAAAAAGTCGTCGTTCTGGTCCAGTTCACCCAGATACCAGCCAAAATACAGGTTGTAGCTGTTCACATCGGGGATTTCCAGAATCGGGCTGGTAATCTCCAGCATAAAGACATTCGCCATCGTGGTCGGGCGGGTCGGGTCGAGCTTGTGCGCCAAATCATTCAGGGCGCGGTGGTTTTCCAGCAGCTCCTCATTGACAGGCGATGCGGCAGTAATTTCGTTGGACAGCCCCCAAACGGCAATACAGGGATGGTTGTAGTTCTGAACAATCAGTTCTTCCATCTGGGTCAGCGTGTTGGCGCGCCCGTTGTGCATATGCATCGTGATGTAGGGGATCTCGGCCCAGATGACAAGCCCCTTTTCGTCGCACAGGTCATAGAATGCCTGCGCGTGCTGGTAGTGGGCAAGGCGGATGGTGTTGGCGCCCATCTCCAGAATCAGCGCCATATCCTCTTCCATCATCTCTTTGGTGATGGCTACACCCGCACCCTTGCGGTCCTGATGGCGGGAGACACCGCGCAGGGGATAGGGGTGGCCGTTCAAAATGAAGCCCTTCTGCGGGTCAATCTCAAACTTGCGGCAGCCGAAGCGGGCGGTCTCGGTCTCGCCATTGTCCAGCCGCGCAGTTACGGTGTAGAGATACGGGTCATCAAGACCGTCCCACAGGCGGGCGTGCTCCAGCGTGAACACGGCTCTGGCGGTGCCGTCTTTGACGGCGGCGCTCGTCTGCTGGCCGTCAAGCGTGAAGTTGACGCTCTGCGCGCCGACAACGAACGCCTCAACAGTCACCTCACAGCGGCGCTCGGCAAGGTCCGTCACAGCAGGCGTGACCTTGACGGGCACAGCGCCGTTTTCGGTAAGGGCAAAGTGTGCAGCGGGCACAACATGCAGCGTTACATCGCGGTAAATGCCGCCGTAGAAGGTGAAGTCGGCCTTCTGGGGGTAGACGGTGTCGTTGTCGCTGTTGTCAACAGAAACAATCAACTCATTTGCACCATCGTGCAGGGCATCGGTGATGTCCACACGGAAGGTGGAGTAGCCGCCCTTGTGCTCGGCCACTTTCTCCCCGTTCAGGCTGACAACTGCAGTCATAGCAACGCCGTCAAACTGCAAAACCGCGCGGTCGCCATCGGACAGCTCCGGTTTCTCCAGTTTACGGGTGTAGCTGCAGGTGCCGCGGTAGTAGTCATTGCCGCCGTCCTGACCGTCTACAGCGTTCCAAGTGTGGGGAAGGGTGACCGGCTCGTCATGACCTTCCTTGGTAAAAGTCCAACCGGTGTTCAACAGAATTGCTTTGCTCATAGAATGACTCCTTATGGGTGGTTTTAACTTCAAAGAACCGAAAAGGCTGCAAACCCTTTCGGCTTTGGTTAATGGGCTTACTGAAGCTGTTTTTTATAGAACTCAGACTGCGCAGCAGCCTTTTTCTCGGCAATGCGCTTTTGGACGTTGACCATTTCCTCCTTGGTCAGCGGGCATTCGCGCATGGCAACCAGCGTAATGACCCAGCCGATGAGGGGCAGGCCGAACTTTAGGCTCAGCGTCATCCAGAAAATCGCGCTTGTGCAAGGGTCGGTGGGCTGAGGCATCGTGGTGGTGTAGCCCAGCAGTGCAACAGCGCCGGTAGCAATTACAGCGGCAAAGGAGGTGATGAGCTTATCGACCAGGCTGTAGGTGCCGGAGACAACAGCAGGAACATAACGCCCGCTGCGGTCCAGCTCAAAGTCAATGGCATCCGCCATATACGAGGTGTTGGAGGTGGTGATGCACATATTGGAACCGTTCTGCAAAAGGGTCAGCACCACATAGAGAATCATGGAGGGGCTGCCCATAACGCCGATCTGCTTGGGGTCGCCAAAGATAAAGAACAGAACCAGCGCGGCGGTGATGGTCATGCTGACATAGGTCCAAGTGACGATGCCGTTTTTGCTGCCGTGCTTGCCGACATACTTGGCACCGAACGCCGCAAAGAAGATGGAGGGAACCATGCTGATGACGGTCAGAATGGTGGCCAGACCCATATTGCCGATCAAAATACCGTTGAACAGCGTGTTGATGATGGCTTGGCTGGCCACCTGCTGTGCCAGCTTGTCAGAAGCGTTGGAGGCAATGTAGCACTGCAAGGGTCTGTTGTGCTTGAGAACCTCGATAATGTCGGACATTTTCAGCGGTTCGGACTTTTTGGTGCCGATAAAGGTTTCCGGCTTATCGTAGGCAGAAACGCCCAGACAGACCAAAGCGGTGCCGATACCCGCGGCAAGCAGCGTCATATTGCAGGCAGCAGACAGGAAGGCCTGGTTGTAGGTGCCGCCGCATTTGGGCAGCAGCACAACATTGAAAATCATCGACATTGCCATCGGCACCAGATAGTTGAAGGCGGTTGTCCAGACGCCGATGGTCGGGCGCTGGCGCGGATCATTCGTCATGATGGCGGGAATGGTCTGCGCAGTCATGTTGGTGATGGTGTAGCCGATGATGTAGACAATGTACAGCAGGGCAAACACCGGCAGGCCCAGACCCTTGGACGAGAAGCCGGTGAACATTCCGTAGAGGGCGAGTGCCTCAATCAGGAAGCCGGCAACCATCAGGATGCGCAGCTTGCCGAACTTGGTGTTGACGCGGTCATAGACAAAGGCAAGCAGGGGATCGGTGATGCCATCCAGAATACGGGAGCAGGTCAGAATAATGCCAACGGCAGCGGTCGTGATGCCGTAGCCGATGCTGGCGGAATAACTCGCCATGCCGATGAGGGAATAGACGCTCATACCGACAAGACCGTTGCAGGCATAGCAGATGATTTGCCAAAGCTTGGCGCGGCGGTATTGTACGCCGTCAACTTCTGAAGCAGTGGGTTTCTTTTTGAACATTTTGTTTTCCTCCTAAAAATTCCGCAGTGATTTTTCTCACTGACACCACTATACCAGAAGCAAAACGGCAGCAGGGGATAAAAATCAGCAGATGAGGAACAAAAATTCACGCATTATTTCAAATAACAAGAAATATTGTCCTGCTTTACTAAATAATGCCCTCATGGCTTGCGCTTGTTATGTTATGATATAGGTACAGAAGTTTCTTGATTGGCTTTAGACAGCACAGGTAAGGAGAAAATTATGCAGAAATTTGAAAAAGGTTTCTTTGTCGGCGCGGCCACTGCCGCCCATCAGGTCGAGGGTAACAATATCCATTCCGACTACTGGGCGCAGGAGCAGCTGCCCCACACCAGCTTTACCGAGCCGAGCGGCATTGCCTGCGACCATTATAATAAGTATGAGGAGGACATTAAACTGCTGGCCGATGCTGGCCTGAACGCCTACCGCTTCTCCATCGAGTGGGCGCGCATCGAGCCGGAGGAGGGCAAGTTTGACCCTGCCGAGATCGAGCATTACCGCAAGGTCATTGCCTGCTGCAAGGCGCACGGTGTGGAAACCGTTGTGACGCTGCTGCATTTCACCAGCCCCAAATGGCTGATTGCCAAGGGCGGCTGGGAGGCTGAAAGCACGGTCGAATATTTCAAGCGCTATGTCAGCTATGTGATGGAGCAGTTGGGCAGTGAGCTTCACATCGTCTGCACCATCAATGAGGCGAATATGGGTCTGCAGCTGGCGGCTATCTCCAAGCGGTTCCGCCTGATGGCAGAGCAGGCCGCCAAGGCTGCTGCCAATGCAGGCAAATCCGCCGAGGGCAGCGTGCAGGTGGGCATGAACTTCCAGAAGATGATGGAGAATATGAAGTACGCTGCCGCTGAAAACGCCGCCGTGTTCGGTACGCCGCAGCCGAAAATTTTCGTCAGCGAGCGCACGCCGGAGGGCGATCTGCTGGTTCTACGCGCTCACGCCGCCGCGCGGGAGGCCATCAAGACAATCTGTCCTGAGGTTAAGGTCGGTCTGACCCTCTCGCTGCATGACCTGCAGGCCCAGCCGGGCGGTGAAGCCTTTGCCGCCGCTGCGTGGGAGGAAGAGTTCACCCACTATCTTCCTTATATTAAGGAGGATGACTTCCTCGGCGTGCAGAACTACACTCGCACGCTGTACGGTGCGCATGGGCAGTTGCCCGCACCGCAGGGGGCCGAGCTGACCCAGATGGACTACGAGTTTTATCCGCAGGCACTGGAAAATGTAATCCGCAAGGTGGCGCAGGATTTCCACGGTGATCTGATTGTGACCGAAAACGGCATTGCCACCGCCGATGATACCCGCCGCGTGGCGTTTATCGAGGCCGCATTGGCTGGTGTGCAAAACTGCATCGCTGATGGTATTCCGGTCAAGGGGTACTTCCACTGGAGCCTGATGGATAACTTTGAGTGGCAGAAGGGCTATGCTATGAACTTTGGCCTGATTGCCGTAAACCGCGAAACGATGGGGCGCACCCCGAAGCCCAGCCTTGCGGCGCTGGGCGGATACGCCAACGCATAAAAATATTAGTGGTTGTCTGTACGGCAGCCACTTTTTTTGGTATACTGGCATAAAATGAAGGTGATTCGATGGATGTTTTTCAAAATATGGAGCTGTTTTCTGAGCTGATCCAGTGCGGCGGCAACATTTATACATGGTGCTATAATGCCGATGGCAGTCTGCTGCAGAGCAACTGCCCGGAGGCGGGGTTCCTCTCCGGCGCATTTGAGATATTCGGCTGCAAGAAAAAAATGCTGGACTACGGCAGCCGGCACACAACGCCGGTCACGCTCGGCACGGCCATTGGCATGACATGGGCAGCTGCCTTTGAAAAGGACGGCAGTGTGCTGAAACGCGCCTGGGTCATCGGGCCGGTGTTTTATCAGGATGTTTCGCTGCGCGGGATTGAGCAGGGGCTGCAATACTATAACCGTCTGGAAACGAGCGTGGCATGGACCATGCAGCTGTACGAGGCGTTGAAAACCGTCCCTGTGCTGCAATGCACGGTCTTGCACCGCTACGCGCTGATGATGCACTATTGTCTGACCGGCAACCACCTTACGATCAGCGACATCAACAGCGAGTTTTTGGCGCAGGTGCGCAATACAGTGCAGCAGCCCGCTCACGATCGCCACAAGGTCTGGATGGCAGAGCAGGGACTTCTGCAGATGGTGCGCACCGGTGATTTGAACTACAGGCAGGCCCTTTCCGCCAGTATGGGAATCAGCGCGGGTGTGCCGGTGCGCAGCGATGACGCTTTGCGCCAGAGCAAGACCAACATCATCGTGTTTACCTCGCTGGTATGCCGTGCTGCCATCGAGGGCGGGCTTTCGCCGGAGGAAGCCTACGCGCTGGGGGACAGCTACATCCGATCCGCTGAAAATGCAAAAACATTGGATGATCTTGAACCGCTCGGCCTTATGATGTATGACGACTTTGTCCGGCGCGTGCATAAATGCCGCACCAACCCGCATCTCAGCCAGCAGGTGCAAAAGTGCGTGGACTATATTGAGATGAATCTCGATAAAAAAATACGCGCTGCAGATATTGCAGCGCTGGTGGGCTATACAGAATATTATATGACCCACAAATTCAAGGAAGAAACGGGCTTGAGCGTGACAGATTACATAAAATTTGCCAAGATTGAGCGCGCCAAGGTTTTGCTGAAAAGCACCAACCAGACCGTGCAGGACATTGCCGCTGCACTTTCTTTTAGCACACGCAACTATTTCAGCCGGATTTTTCAGGAGGTCACTGGCCAAACCCCAATGGAGTACCGTGAAAAGTAAATACTTATTAAAAAACCTCTGCCAGGCAAACATCCAGTCTGGCAGAGGTTTTTGTGTTTTATTCTTGTGTCAGCGCCCGGACCGTTCTGACCACGCGGGAGTCATTGATTTTTACCTGCTCCAGCGTCACTGCGCCGCTGTCGATGCCCTGCAGCAGGTTGTCATAATCACCCTTGTTGCCGGGCATTGGAAAAATGCGGCTTTGTGCCAAACGGGAAAACAGGGGAGGAAGGCCCCCGTTTTGTGGTGGAACGACCCCAAACAACCTGAGCGTTAATTCAGAAAAGGTATTGGCGGGGGGGCTGCAATAAGGCAAATAAACCTGCCCGCAGGAAAAAAGAGCAATATGTCTGCACCGTTCTGCAGCTTTACAAAAGGAAGGGAAAAAGAGTATAATCTGAACAATCGGCATAGGAAATATACGGTAAGGCAAGACAGAAATGCACAATATCAGTTGATGCAGGGCGATTGCCATATTTGGCGGGTAAGCTGCATCGGATCACGAAACGGGGATTTACCATGATACGCATCGCAATCGTAGAGGATGATACAGGGTATCGCAGTCAACTCGGAAAGTACATTGACCAGTATCAAAGCGATTTTTCGGAAACGGTCAGTGTATCTGAATTTTCAGACGGATTGGAAATTGTCGAAAAATATAAATCCGAGTATGACATAATCCTGATGGATATCCAAATGAAGCATATGGACGGTATGCAGGCGGCCATGCGCATACGGGATATGGATAAAAATGTCATCATTATATTTATTACAAATTCTGCGCAATTTGCTGTGCAGGGATATAAGGTCGAGGCATTAGACTATGTATTGAAGCCCATTCAATACTTTGCCTTCTCCCAGGTGCTGCATAATGCGGTTAAAAAAGTACATGGAAAATCCAAGTTCTATATACATCTGATACAGGAGAGCAAGATGATCCGGCTGGATGCAGACCAGATACTGTATATTGAAAGCCGCGGACATACAATTATCTACCATACCGAGATCGGTGAGTATGCAGAGAGAGGATCACTGAAAAGCGCCGAGGAAAAGCTCGCGCAGAGGCATTACTATAAGTGCAACAACTGCTATTTGGTAAATCTGGCGCATGTGGAGCGTGTGAATCAGCTGGTCGTAACCGTAAAAGGGCAGGCTCTGCAAATCAGCCGCGCACGGAAGAAAAGTTTTATGGAAGCCCTTGCTGCATATATGGGAGGCGAATAACAGGCGTGATACAGGATATTCCGAAATTGTATACTGCGCTGGCGGAGTGGTTGGCATGTGTGCTGTTTGTAAGGCTGCTGCCCCAGCGTTATAATGCAGTAAAAACGGCCGGGATCCTGGCAGCAGCGCTGCCCTTATTCGGCTTGGTGCAGTGGTTGATCGGCATTGTTCCGCTAAGCCTTTGGATTCCCGGCATGATCGTGGCTTTGGTTTTGATGTACGCTACGATCTGGTTGTGCTGTCGCTTGAACTTTTGTGATACAGGTTTTTGGTGGGCGCTGGCGTTCACGCTGGCAGAGTTTGTTGCGTCGCTGGAGTGGCAGCTCTATTCATTCGGAGCATCAAAGATGCCGGGCAGTTGGTGGATACAGGGATTGTTCTTGCTGGTTTTTTATGGCGGCGGCTTTGGCGTTTTTCTGCGACTTGAGCAGAAAAGGCTGAGAGATAAAGCGCCACTGCATATGACAAGGCGTGAAAGCATATCGGCGGCCGTTATAGCGATCTGCACATTTTTAATCAGCAATATCAGCTATGTGACGACCAATACGCCGTTCAGCGGGCGTATGACCACGGAAATATTCTGGATACGAACGCTGGTGGATTTCGCGGGCGTGGCTGTGCTGCTTTCCATGCAGGATAGGTGGCAGGATATGCAGACCCAACACGAATTAACGGCAATCCAGACACTTTTAAAGCGGCAGTATGAGCAATACCGCATCAGTCGTGATAACAGTGAAGCAATCAACCGCAAATACCACGACTTAAAGCATCAGATACAGGTCATTCGGATGGAGTCAGATGCGGCCAGAAGAGAGGAATACCTTTCGCAACTGGAAAAAGGAATGCAGAGCCTGGGTGTGAATCAGCATACCGGAAATGATGTGCTGGATACGATCCTGTCAGATAAGCAGCTGTATTGCAGTCAGCATCAGATCACGCTGACGATCGTTGCGGACGGTGCAAGGTTGGATTTTATTGAAACGATGGACATCTGCAGCATATTCGGCAATGCGCTTGACAATGCAATAGAGGGTGTGGAAAAGCTGGCCGACCCGCAACAGCGCCTTATCCGGGTGGCTGTCTATACGCAGAATGTGTTTTTGATCATCCGGGTGGAAAACTATTGTACAGCGCAACTTTCTGTTGTGGACGGAGAGTATCGCACAACGAAGCATGATAAGGATATGCATGGCTACGGGATAAAAAGCATCCGATATACAGCAGAGAAGTATGGCGGATCGGTTTCGGCAGATTGTTCAGATAACTGGTTCCATCTGAGCGTTCTCCTTCCATTGCCGGAAAAAGCCTGATCCTATACAGAACGGCTGTGCGGTTACATGGTATAAAAATTTCTGCCGCGCGGCAGAGACGAAGCATGATATGTGCTTGTCTTAGGGCAATACCGCATAATTCTAAGTGCCGCAGCCGCCGGAGCGGTGCTTAAGCCGTAAGGCGGGAATTATGCGGTGTTGCCTTGGAAATACAGCCGGCCAGCGCGCAGACAAAAACAGTTTTAAGCATGTGGGAGCGGTGCAGAGTTGATCTGCACCGCTTTTTTGTGGAATGCACAAAAGGAAACATATATGCCCGAAAAAAGTGTTCAAGAATGCAAGTTGTGCCACTGTGGAGACGGGTTATGCCAAAATCCCCCGAAAAATGAAGGAGTTGTGCTACACTTAAAACATAACAGCAGAAAGGAAGGAGGTGAAAACTGTGAACAGACAAGCAGTGAACCCATATTTGCCATCGTGGGAATATATTCCGGATGGGGAACCGCATGTGTTCAATGGTAGAGTGTATGTCTATGGCTCACATGACCGCTTCAACGCACCGATCTTCTGTGTGAATGACTACGTTTGCTGGTCGGCGCCGGTGGAAGATCTTTCCGAATGGCGGTACGAGGGAGTTATCTACCGCAAAAAACAGGACCCCAAAAATCCATTGGGATACCATCTGCTTTTTGCACCGGATGTCTGCCAAGGCCCGGACGGCCGGTACTACCTCTACTATGCGTTTGACTTTTTAGGCATTATGAGCGTGGCGGTCTGCGATACACCTGCGGGAGAATATAAATTTTTGGGTCATATTCACTATGCGGACGGCACACTCTGGGGACGAAGAAGGGGAGATCAGCTTCCGTTTGATCCCGGCGTTTTGGCAGATGATGACGGGCGCGTGTGGCTGTATTCCGGCTTTTATAATGCAGTGCCTGCTATTCTGACAGGTGGACACAAGCTTAGATGTGACGGCGGTACAGTTCTGGAACTTGAAAAAGATATGGTGACGATAAAAACGGAGCCGCGCGTGATTTTCCCTAAAAAAGGGCCGGGAGCCTTTCAAGGACATGAGTTTTTTGAAGCAAGCTCGATACGCAAGGAAGGGAAAACCTATATCTTCGTATACTCCTCTCGTCATAACCATGAGCTATGCTACGCTACCAGCCAAAGCCCTGACAGAGATTTCTCTTACGGCGGCACTCTGGTTAGTCAGGGTGATATCTTCCTGGACAGCAACCTGTCCGAAAAGCACGCAACTAACTATTTGGGCAATACACATGGCGGGCTGCTCAAGCTAGAGGACAAATGGTATGTTTTCTATCATAGGCAAACCAACCGTCATTCGTATTCCCGGCAGGCTTGTGCCGAGAAGCTTCGGCGTAACGAAAACGGAGCGTTTCTGCAGGCAGAGGTCACAAGCTGCGGCCTAAACGATGGACCCTTAAAGGGAAAAGGCCGTTATGAGGCGCGTATTGCCTGCAACCTCTGGGGGAAGGATGGTACCGGACGCTATGACGGACCTTTTCCGAAATGGCGGCTGCGCAATCACCCCTATTTCACGCAGGACGGGCCGGACAGAGAGGACAGCGGCAATCAGTACATTGCCAATATGCGCGATGGTGCAGTGGCAGGATTCAAGTACTTTGCCTTTAAAGATGCTGCTGAGATAAAGGTACATTGTACCGGCTCTGCAAACGGACGCCTTCAGGTGTCAACCGCACCGGATTTTTCCACGCTGTGTGCCGATATTTTCATAAAAAACGGCAGTCAGGTGGGAGAAAAGGTGACCCTTACGATCCCTGATGGAACCTATCCACTGTATTTCCGTTTTACGGGTAGTGGGAAAATGAATTTCCACTGGTTTGAATTGCAATAAATACGCATTGAACCGCATACCCATTTACTTTTGAAGGAGAAACGAAATGAAAAATAAGAAGAGGTTTGTGCCGTGGCTGATTGCTGCAGTTATCATTGCGGCATTGGCGGTAATAGGGAAAAAGCTGTACGATTTGATGTTTGGCGGCTCCCTGGCAGTTACGACCGAGGATTTGAAGAACGGCATTATTGCTTGTAGCCCGGCTATTATCTTTATTGTTGTTGTACTGATCGCGGCGCTCATCGTAGTGGTCGCAGCCGGAAAGCTGAAACAGCCGAAGCGCGCGTTGGTGCGTGCACAGGCCCCGATTGCAATTTTGCTGGCTATCGCGCTTTCCCTCAACTGGGTTATTCTCGGCGTAGAATACTCGGTGGTGAACAGTGTTTTTGCTGAGGATGTCAAGGTCTCGGACGAAACAATGGCATCCGGCCGTGCGATTGCAGACCAGATTGCATCCGAGGGCATCGTTCTGCTGAAGAATGATGACAAGGCGCTGCCGTTGAGCGCCGGTACAAAGCTCAACTTGTTTGGCTGGTCGAGCGTTCGCCCGTTGTATGGCGGCACCGGCTCCGGTGACAGCGATACAAGCAATGCGGTTTCTCTGATTGACGGCCTTAAGCATGCGGGCTTTGAAGTCAATGAGGAGCTTGTGAAATTCTATGAGAATTTCCGTACAGAGCGTCCTGTCGGTACGATCCGTCTGCGTGAGATCGGCAGCAAGCGCGGCGATTTCACCGTTCCGGAGCCTACCATTGCAGAGTACGAGAACGCTAACATTTTTGAGGATGCGGTCGCTTACTCGGATACAGCGGTGGTTGTTGTCAGCCGTACCGGCGGCGAGGGCTTTGATGTCCCGCAGAGCATCACCGGCCCGGATGAATACAATGCACAGTACGGCGGGCTCGCACAGTTCTATGATTTTACAACGCAGGCAGAAGACCTCGATGCCGGCAAGAGTTACCTGGAATTAAGTAACCGCGAGATTGCAATGGTAGATCGCGTTTGTAAAGAGTTCAAGAATGTTATCGTTGTGGTCAACTCCTCCAATGCTATGGAGCTTGGCTGGCTGGATCAGTATGACAGCATTAAGGCAGCCGTTCTGTGCGGTGCGCCCGGCGAGCTTGGCTTTGATTCCCTCGGAAAGATCCTGAGCGGTGAAGTGAATCCGTCCGGACATCTGGCGGATACCTATGTCTACGATCTGCTCGCAACACCCACGGTCAACAACTTCGGCGGCTTTGCGTATGATAACTATGCAGAGGTTACGGGGAGCCAGGACAACCGTGCCATGTTTGTCAACTACTGCGAAGGCATCTATGTTGGCTACAAATTCTATGAAACGGCTGCTGCAGAGGGCCTTATTGATTATGATAAGGTGGTTCAGTATCCGTTCGGCTATGGCTTGAGCTACACTACCTTTGATTCGTCAATTGCAGCTGTCGAGGATGATGGCGAGAAAATCACGCTGGATGTAGCAGTTAAAAATACCGGCGATACAGCAGGAAAATATGTTGCAGAAATTTTCTATGAGCCGCCGTATTATAACGGTGGCATCGAAAAGGCAGCAGCAAATCTTGTGCAGTATGCCAAGACGGAAATCCTGCAGCCCGGCGAAGCACAGACCCTGAAGATCACCTTCCGTTATGAGGATATGGCCTCCTATGATTCGAACGGCATCAAGAGTGCGAATGGTGCGTATGTACTCGAGGCAGGCGACTATAAGATCAATCTCTGCTCGGATTCTCATACGATCCTGGATACCTATGTTGCCAAGGTGGACAAGGACATCATCTATGACGATGCACATGATGGCGCTCGCTCCACAGATCAGGTGGCTGCTACAAACCAGCTCACCTTTGCGCAGGGAGATGTGACCTATCTCAGCCGTGCCGATGGCTTTGCCAACTATGCAGAGGCTACCGCTGCGCCTGCAAACCATAGCCTGAGTGCACAGGCACTGGCAGACTATGCAAGTGCAGCAACCTTTGATGCGGCAAAATACGATGACCCCAATGCTGTGATGCCGACCACCGGGGCGAATAACGGGTTGAAACTTGCTGATCTGACCGGCGTTGCTTACGATGACCCCAAGTGGGAGCAGCTTCTCGATGAACTCACGGTCAATGACTTGTTCAGCCTTACGGCAGACGGTGGTTACCATACCGTTGGTGTTGAATCCATCGGCCTGTCCGCAACGGAGGACTGTGACGGCCCGACAGGTGTGCACAGCAACTACAATCCTGCCGCAGGTCCGAGCTATCCTGGTACTGTGATGCTGGCATGCACCTGGAACCAGCCGCTGGCCAAGGCGCGCGGTGAACAGATTGCAAAGGAATGTGCTGAAATCAACTGTACAGGCTGGTATGCACCTGCAATGAATATCCACCGCAGCGCATTCGGCGGGCGTAACTTTGAATACTATTCCGAGTGCGGCGTTCTCTCCGGGCTGACCGCAGCTGCAGAGGTGTCCGGCGCAACCGAAAATGGTCTGATTTGCTATGTGAAGCATTTTGCCTTCAACGATCAGGACAACTATCGTCAGAATAACATCTGCACATGGCTGAATGAACAGTCTGCCCGCGAAATTTACCTCAAGGCGTTTGAACAGCCGATCAAGGCAGGCGGCATGGGCGTTATGACCTCTATGAATGCGGTCGGTCCTGTCTGGGCCGGTGGCTGTAAGGCTCTTTTGACGAACATTCTGCGTGATGAATGGGGCTTCCATGGCGCTGTCATTACAGACGCAGTCGTCAGCGCATGGTATATGGACGGTAATCTGGCAATTCGTACCGGCGGCACGAAGATGCTGGCGTTTAACATTACGAATGAGTTCTACCGTGATTTGAACTCTGTCGGTACGGTAACGGCTATGCGCAATGCGGCACACGGCACGCTGTATGCATTGGCAAACTCCTTCGCTGTGACGCGTGCGGTATCTGTGCCGAAGTGGGTAAAGACGACCTACGCAGTGGATGCAGTTGTTGCAATCATCCTTGTCGCTTGGGAAATCTGCGCAATCCGCAAATACCGCAAGGCAAAAAAAGAGGACGAGGATACTGAGCAATAAGATGTCTTATGAAAGATAAAAGGAATACAGCAAAAACAGCCAATCAGGATATAATGCAGTGGATCCGTGAGGGTGGGTTGTTTGTAATTGTATGCAACCTCATTACGGTGTTTAAGTACATATTGCTGCAGTTCCTGCCTGCTGCTTTTGCAAATATGCCCAAGGTGGATTTTGGCTGGCCGGGAATCGAAGTGACCATGCTGGGAGCAACCTTCAAATGGAACATTTTGGGCTATGACGCAGAACATGGTGGTTTGCCTTATTTTTGCGCTTATATGATAGCCATGATATTGGGTGAGGTAATCAATTTCCCAATACAAAGAAATGTCGTTTTCCGCAGCAAGGGGAATCTTACCTGGCAGATCGTTTGGTATGCGGTTGCATTTTGCGTAATAACCTGTATTGTAAATTCTATAAACTGCATTTGGGTCGCAACAGCTGCGCGATATGTGCCGGATTTTATTTACAATATTGGTACAACGGTATTGAACGGCGGTGTTTCCATGGTAATCTTCTTTTTCGTCAACAAGGTCATTTTCCCAACCAGCGATTAAGACGACATCTCTTATCTTCTACAGGAATCACCTGAGCGCAGTGATGATGCGTTTGCCCGCTCAGAAAGCGTAAAACACGCCCGGACAGTTTGCACTTGTGCAGCTGTCCGGGCGTGTTGTTGTTTTTTGCAAGACCGCCAAAAGCAAGCGGCTGAAACTGCGCAATACTGCTTGTGTGAGGAAGGCACTCGGCGTGCTGCTGTGCCAGTCACAGGCTGATCATCCAGCTGCATCTTCTGAACATAACAAGCGAGACGGCCAAGCGGAAAATCTCCTCCTGTGTAAGCAGTGTATATAAAGCAAAAGTTGACTTTTGTGCTGATTTCGAATACGATATAGGCACAAAAGTATGGTGGTACCAGTGGTGAATATAAGTAGCTCGGCACAGGTGCAGGAGATTCTGACCCGCGCAGCTTGCGGAGCATTCGCCAATGGTGGGGAGGCGGCGGAATGAATTCTTTTTCGGTAGAGCAAAAAAGAGTAGATGTATTCGAAAGTGCCGCGCCAAACAAGCCGGTGATTTATCTGAATACCTATGGGCGCGAGGGAGCGCAGATCTTTCAGTATTTGACAGACATCGGCTGTCAGGATTTTTCACTGGTTGCAGTCAGTAAGCTGGAATGGAATCATGATATGGTGCCATGGGATATTCCGCCCATATTCAAAAATGGTGCATCATATACCAGCGGAGCCGATGAGTACCTGCGCCTTCTGATAAACCAAATTATACCGAAAGCAGAAAGTCTGTTGCAGGGGACCCCCGCCTGGCGGGGAATTGCGGGATATTCACTGGCCGGACTGTTTGCACTGTATTCTATTTATCAGACGGACGCCTTTTCGCGAGTTGCGAGTGTCTCTGGCTCGCTGTGGTTTC
Organism: Subdoligranulum sp. APC924/74; assembly: GCF_003324125.1. NCBI lineage: Bacteria > Bacillati > Bacillota > Clostridia > Eubacteriales > Oscillospiraceae > Subdoligranulum > Subdoligranulum sp. APC924/74. The sequence continues at coordinate 22,974 of NZ_PSQF01000028.1, forward strand.
CGGGAATTAAAGAGTATGTCGTTTCCCGTACACCCGTGAAAAAACCTGCCGATATCTTCTTTTCGCTGGGCGACCGGGAGTGCCGCACCCAGAATTCGCTTCTAAGATGTGTTCAGCAGAATACCGAATCCATCGAAAGATATTACCACGAGCAGGGAATAGATACGACCTTCCAATTAAATCCCGGCAATCACTTTAAAGATGTGGTACAGCGAACAGCGGCAGGACTTCAGTGGTTATTGAGCAGAGAATATGACCCATGAAAGATGCAGCATAATGGGATATAAAGTTTTGTGGGCGCGGCATACTACATGACATATGTATCGCAAGAGACATCGTAGAAAATTTGCGAAGTTTTGTGCACTGATTAGTTAGCTCAAACAGCTATTCCGTAATCTAAATTGCTTATAAAAGAATCACCACACAATTCTAAGAGCCGCTGCGGCTGTGTTTAGAATTGTGTGGTGATGTTTTTATCCAGCTAACGCCCACGCGCCCATAAGAACCGTCACAAACAGGATGTTGGAAACTGTGAACAACACAAAATACCGGCCTTTTTGTAACGGCAACTCCCTTGCGATTTCGCGATACGAGATCAGGCTGGCCATTGAGGCAATCAGCGTGCCAAGGCCGCCAAGATTTGTGCCGATGATCAGGGCGCGGATATTCTCTGTAAATCCCGAAAGCAGGATCGCCGCAGGCACATTGCTGGTTATCTGTGAGGCAAGCACAGAAACCCATACCTCGTGGCCGGTAAGAATATGCTGCAGCCATCCGGAAAAGGCGGCAAAACGCCCCAGATTGCCAATAAAGATAAAGAGCGCAACAAAGGTAAGGATTAGCGAATAGTCCACACGGCATAATATGTTCCGGTCTGCCAAAAGCACACAGGCCAGAACCGCAGCAAAGGCGATACCATAGGGCAGAACACGCAGTACCACCAACAGACAGAGCACGAATAAAATACTGTACAGCGATAATAGTGCCTTGTTCGGGCTTGCAGCAGCCGCAGAATGAGCCATGGAGATCTTTGCGCCACGGCGGCACAGCCCCACCGCCCATAGCGCAAGAAGTGCCAGCGACAGGATGGAGTAGGGGAGCATCAGCAAAACAAAAGAACCCATATCCATTCCGCTTTTTCCATACAGGTACAGGTTTTGCGGATTACCAAGAGGTGTTAGCATACTGCCGAGGTTTGCGGCTATCGTCTGCATGCAGACGATGGGAAGCAGCAGCTTATCCCGAACGGCAGCATCCAAGCTGTTTACAACAACAAATGTGAACGGAACAAAGGTAAGCAGCGATACATCATTAGTGATCACCATGCTTGAGAAAAAGCACAGCCCCACCAGAACAGCGGTCAGCTGAAGCGTTGTGTGGGTATGGGACAGCAGCGCGCGCCCAAGCCGATCGAAAACGCCCTGCCCCCGCAGCCCGGCCATGACGGTCATGAGTGAGAACAGGATCGCAAGCGTGCGAAAATCAATATAACCAAGATATTCTGCATCCGGAAGAACGAAGCAGGATGAAACCAAAGCCAGACAGGCAGCAATGCTTAGAACAGGCTCTTTTTGAAAAACGCGTTTTATCGCCATGGCAGGAAGCTCTTTTCCGTAAAGGCAATACCGCACAATTCCCGCCTGACGGCTCAAGCACCGCTCCGGCGGCTGCGGCACGGCATCTGCGTTGCCAAAATGCTTGATAATGTCGGGTTGCGGTACCCGCATCGTGCTTCGGGGGCAAAAGCCCCTCGCACTCTGCGACCGCTGCCCCTGCTTCGGTTCGCTGTTTCCGCCACTGGCGGCGCTCACCTTTGCAGCATCCAGTATTATCTGCGCTTTTGGCTTAGCAGCTGCCGCACCTCGCTCGCCGTATCGGCACTTAGAATTATGCGGTATTGCCTAAATTTCAATTTCAAATGCTGTGCCGCATACGACAGCAAACCAATGCTTGAAATTAATCACATTATTATACAATAAAAGCCAATCCGGCACAAGAGCAGTCAACACTTTAAATATCATCCCAATCACTAAGAGGAAATTCCCCAAATACTTTTTTCAACGCTTGCAAATAAAGGCAGATTTACGCCTGAGTTTGCAGGCGTTTTTATCTATAGGTGAGGTGGCGGAATTGTCAATAGACGGAGCGGGGGAGTGCCCTCACCCAAAGTATTGCATTGCGTCTACCTGTCAGCAGCAATGGCAGCGCTGCAAGGGATGATGTTGTGCGAATTTTTGCATGATATTCGCTTCTGGTAGAGAGAATAAGAGATCAGCATAATTAGATAAATATTTTTACCTAACAATATTGACATACAAGACAAATGTGATATAATAACCTTGTTGACAATTAAGTCAATATTTTTAGATAAATAATTACGAGGTATAAATCATGAGCTTTGAAGAACTGAAAGAAGTATTTGTTGATACCCTGAACTGCGATGCAGACAAAGTTACGATGGAAGCCAGCCTGACCGAGGACCTGCAGGCGGATAGCCTGGACGCGGTGGAGCTGAACATGGCGTTTGAGGACAAGTTTGGCATCACGATTGCCGATGAGGACCTGGGAACGCTCAAGACCGTGGGTGATATCTTCAACTATCTGGTTGCGCGGGCAGCCTAAAGGGTATTAGGGATGAATGCCATTGAAAAGCTGTTCCCGGTCAGCCAGCAGGAGCGCAGCTTCCAGCTGAAAGTCCGCCGCGATGCTGGTACGGCTGCGCCCGGCTGGGTGCAGCCGCAATTTGTTGAATGTAAAAAATGCGGCCGCCGCGCCACCCGCCAGGTCTGGACCAAAAGCCTGTATGTATGCCCCAATTGCGGGGTACATCTGCCCATTGGAGCCTATTACCGGCTCAGCACGATTTTGGACCACGGAACTTTTAAGGAACTGAATCCAGACCTTGCCCCCAACGATGTGCTGCATTTTCCCGATTATCAGGAAAAGTTGGCCGCTGCTTCGGTCAAAACGGGCCTGAAAGAAGCTGCCGTCACCGCAACCGGCAGGATCGGGGGCGTGCAGGCGGTGGCAGCTGTGCTGGACAGCCGATTTTTTATGGGCAGCATGAGCACTGCCGTGGGGGAGAAAATCACCCGTGCAATCGAATATGCTGCGGATAAACGGCTTCCGCTGGTTATTTTTTCTGCCAGCGGTGGAGCGCGGATGCAGGAGGGCATTTTCAGCCTGATGCAAATGGCAAAAACCAGTGCCGCGCTGGAACGGTTCAGCCGCAGCGGCGGGCTGTATGTCAGTGTGCTGACCCACCCCACCACCGGCGGTGTCACAGCCAGTTTTGCCAGCCTGGGAGACATCACGCTGGCCGAACCGGGTGCGCTGATCGGGTTTGCCGGGCCGCGTGTGATTGAACAGACCATCGGAGAAAAGCTGCCCGATGGTTTCCAGCGCAGTGAGTTCCAGCTGGAACACGGCTTTGTGGATCAGGTTGTGCCGCGCACTGAATTAAAAGAGGTTTTGACGCGGATTTTGCAGCTCCATACACAGGGGAGGAAATGCAGATGATCAAAGAGGTTTTGCAGCAGCTGGAACCGCTGGACGCGCAGATTGATGCATTGTGTAGCAGCACCGATGATGCCGAAATGGCGAATACGACTACCCATGCCGCTGAGCTGGCAGAGCTTTCCGCGCAGGAAAACATGCTTTTGAAGCGCTGCACATCACTGACGCCGGAGGACAGAGTTTTTCTGGCGCGCCGCCCTGACCGCCCGCATATCGGCGAAATCATCGACAACCTGTTTACCGACTTCTTTGAGCAGTGCGGTGACCGGCAATGCAAGGAGGACGCGGCCATTTTGTGCGGTATCGCGCGATTCCATGGGATGCCCGTTACGGTTTTGGGGCACCGCAAAGGAACGACGCTGGAAGAAAACCTGCGCTGCAACTTTGGCATGCCGGGACCGGAAGGCTACCGCAAGGCGCTGCGCGTGATGAAGCAGGCGGAAAAATTCAGGCGGCCCATCATCACATTTATTGATACCCCCGGTGCTTACCCCGGTAAGGATGCCGAGGAGCGCGGCCAGGGGGAGGCCATCGCCCGCAACCTGATGGAGATGAGCGGTCTGACCGTCCCGGTACTGGCCATCGTTACGGGCGAAGGCTCCAGCGGCGGCGCACTGGGGCTTGGCGTTGCCAACCATATTCTGATGCTGGAAAACGCCGTGTATTCGGTGTTGAGCCCCGAAGGATTTGCCAGCATTTTGTGGAAAGATGCCTCCCGCAGCGGCGAAGCCTGTACCATGATGAAACTGACGGCGCAGGACTTGTATACGGATGGAATTGTGGAAGAAATCATCGCCGAACCGCTGGGCGGTGCACAGCGCGGGCGGCAGCTGCTTTTCAGCCGGTTGGATACCGCCATTGCCGCGCACCTTGCCGCCTTGTGCAAGATGAGTGGAAAGGCATTGGCCGACCAGAGATACAAAAAATACCGCCGTATCGGAGAAATGAGGGGAGCATGAAAGGCTTACAGCTGCTGGCCACCGGCGGGGCACTGCCCGGCCGTGTAGTGACGAATGAGGATTTGAGCCGACAGGTGGACACCAGCGATGAATGGATCACGACCCGCACCGGCATCCGCCAGCGGTATTACTGCACCGAAAGTGAGGATGCCGCCACGCTGGCCATTGCCGCCGCCCGCCAAGCCCTGGCGCGTAGCGGGCTGGCAGCAAGCGAGATTGCCTGCTGCGTTGCGGCAACGCTTTCGGCTCCAACGGCTACCCCCAGTGTTGCCTGCCGTGTGCAGGCGGCCTTGGGGCTGCCGGAGAACCGGCCCGCTTTTGATGTAAATGCGGCTTGTTCCGGTTTTATTTATGCTATTGCTGCGGCCCACGGGCTGTTGAACACCCTGGGCGGACGCTATGCGTTGGTCATCGGCTGCGAAGCGCTGTCCCGCATGGTGGACCCGACCGACCGCACAACCTGCGTACTGTTTGGGGATGGCGCTGGTGCGGCTATTCTGGAACTGGCCGAAGATGTGCCGTTTACCGTCACGTTGGGCGCGCGGGGGAGCGAAGCCATCCGTGTCGGCGGCCCCGCAGCCTGCGATACGGCCCCGATCACGATGGATGGCAAGGCGGTCTTTCGTTTTGCGGTGGAAACCATGCCGCGTTGCCTGCAAACCGTGTTGGAGCGCAGCCAAAAGACCTTGGCTGACCTGGATTGGGTCGTCTGCCATCAGGCTAATAGCCGCATTATTGACCATTGTATCAAACACTTGCACGCAGAACCGTCAAAATTTTATAAAAATATGGACCGCCATGGAAATACCAGTGCTGCCAGCATTCCCATTGCCCTGCATGAAATGGTGGAAAATGATTTACTGCACCCCGGCCAGACCCTGGCCTGCATCGGTTTTGGCGGCGGGCTGACCTGGGGCGGAATGCTGCTGACGTATGAGGGTAGAAAATGAAGCTGCTCAATGAAATTTTAGGTACGAAATATCCCATTATCCAAGGTGGAATGGCCAATATCGCCACGGGCGAATTTGCCGCTGCCTGCTCTAACGCCGGGGCGCTGGGCCTGATCGGTTCCGGCGGTATGGATGCCGATGCCCTGAGGGAAAACATCCGCCACTGCCGTGCGCTGACCGACCAGCCTTTTGGTGTCAACATCATGCTGATGCACCCGCAGGCAGATGAATTTGCCAAAATCGTGGTGGAAGAAGGCGTAAAGATCGTCACCACCGGGGCAGGAAATCCGGGAAAGTACATGGCAATGTGGAAAGCAGCCGGCATCACGGTTATCCCGGTGGTAGCTGCCGCAATCTTAGCCAAACACCTGGAACCGCTTGGCATTGACGCTGTCATTGCTGAGGGAACAGAGAGCGGCGGCCATGTGGGGGAAATGACCACAATGGCGCTGGTGCCGCAGGTCGTTGATGCCGTCCACGTGCCGGTCATTGCCGCGGGCGGCATTGCTGACGGGCGCGGTTTGGCCGCAGCGCTGGCGCTGGGGGCCTGCGGCGTGCAGGTCGGCACCTGTCTGCTGGCCAGCACCGAGTGCCCCATCCACGAAAACTACAAGGCAGCGCTGCTGAAAGCCCGCGACAGCGATACCATTGTGACCGGGCGGATCGGCGGCACCCCGGTGCGTGTGTTGAAAAACCGAATGAGCCGCGAGTATGTCCGGCAGGAAAAAGCCGGGGCCGACAAAATGGCGCTGGAGCGCTTTACGCTTGGCAGTCTGCGCAAGGCTGTGTTTGACGGCGACACCGAAAACGGAAGCCTGATGGCCGGACAGGCCGCGGGGCTGCTGCATGAAGTCCGCCCGGTAGAAGAGATTTTTGCCGCAATGGTAAGCGAGGCAAAGACCTGCATCACAGGGTTGTACAAGGAGACCATCTGATGAAATTAGCATTTTTATACGCTGGGCAGGGCAGTCAGCATGCCGGTATGGGCCAGGACCTTTATGAAACCTTTCCTGCCTTCCGCGCCGCCTTTGACGAAGCTGCCGCAGCAGTGGATTTTGATTTGAAAGAAGTCTGCTTTACCGATGCGGCGGGCGTACTGAAGGAAACGCAATACACCCAGCCTTGTATGACAGCTTTTGCCGCCGCTCTTACCGCTGTGCTGCGGGAGCAGGGCATTATGCCGGATTATGCGGCGGGCCTGTCCCTGGGGGAGTATTCCGCTTTGGCCTGTGCGGGGGTGTTCGATATGCAGACAGCGGTCGCTTTAACGGCTTCCCGTGGCAAAGCGATGGCTGCTGCCGCTGCCGGGCGCACCTGTGGGATGACAGCCGTTTTGGGATTGGATGAAACATCCTTGCAGGCATGTTGCAGCGCAGCCGCCGAAGAGGGCGTTGTACAGATCTGCAATTACAACTGTCCCGGCCAGCTGGTTATCGGCGGCGAGAAAGCTGCTGTAGACAAAGCTGCCGACCTGGCGCTTGCCGCTGGGGCGCGGCGCTGCCTGCCGCTGAACGTCAGCGGTGCGTTCCATACGCTGCTGATGCACCCCGCCGGAGATGCGCTGCGGGAAAAGTTCCAATCCATTCATTTTGCGCCGATGCAGTTCCCGGTGCTGTTCAACTGCCTTGGGCATGAAATGGCAGAGAATGACACGGTCGCCACGCTGCTGGAAAAACAGGTGCAGTACGGCGTACGTTGGGAAGCCACGGTCCGCCGTTTGGCGGAACTGGGGGTGGATACCGCCATTGAGATCGGCCCCGGCAGGGTGTTGACCGGATTTGTGAAAAAGACGGTGGGAAATGCGATCTCGTGTTATCCGGTGGAAACTGCTGCACAGCTGCAGCAGTTGCTTTGCACCATGAAAGGAGCCTGACCATGCCGCAAACTGAAAACATGCGCCGTGCCGCTCTGGTTACGGGCGGCGCCAAGGGCATTGGTCGTGCCGTCTGCCTTGCATTGGCCGAAAACGGCATGAACATTGCAGTCAACTACGCAGGCAGCGCAGCCGCGGCCGAGGAAACAGCGGCTGCCTGCCGCGCCTTTGGTGTGCAGGCCATCACGCTGCAAGCGGATGTGCGCAGCCCCGAAGCCTGCCAAAATCTGGTGGAAGATACCGCTGCCGCTTTTGGGCGGATCGATGTACTGGTCAACAATGCGGGCATCACCGCGGATAAACTGCTGATGCGCATGACCGAATCCGACTTTGACAATGTGCTTTTTACCAACCTGAAGGGGACGTTTTTCTGCACCAAAGCAGCTTCCCGCTTGATGATGCGCCAGCGGTATGGGCGTATCATCAATATCAGCAGTGTGGTCGGCCTGCACGGGAACGCGGGCCAGGCCAACTATGCCGCCAGCAAGGCGGGGCTGATCGGCCTAACGAAAAGCGTTGCCAAAGAGTACGCCGCACGCAATATTACCGCCAATGCGGTGGCACCTGGATTTATTGAAACCGATATGACCGCCGCTATGCCGGAATCTGCCCGCGCCGCAGCCGCAGCGGCCATCCCGGCAGGCAGAATCGGCCGTGCTGAAGATGTTGCCGCGGCGGTGGCTTTCCTGGCCGGGGAACAGGCCGGTTACATCACCGGGCAGGTTCTTTGTGTTGACGGCGGAATGGGAATGTGAGGTGCAGCTATGAAGATAGAAAAGAAACGCCGGGTCGTTATCACCGGCCTTGGCACGGTAAACCCAACCGGCAATACCGTGGCGGAAAGCTGGGCCGCCGTGAAAGCTGGCCGCTGCGCCGTTGGGCCGATCACGGCTTTTGATACAACGGATTTTAAGGTGAAACTGGCCGCAGAAGTCAAAGATTTTGACCCTGCCGAACGTATTGACCGGCGCGAAGCCCGCAAAATGGCGCGGTTTACCCAGTTTGCCGTGGCCGCCGCTGACGAAGCCATCCGCGACAGTGGCATTGCACTGGAAAATATCGACCACACACGGTTCGGCGTGATCCTGTCCAGCGGGATCGGTGGTCTGCCCACGATCGAGGAAGAACACACCCGCGGCCAGCAGCGGGGCTTTGAAAAGGTCAGCCCCTACTTTGTCCCCATGTCCATCGGCAATATGGCGGCGGGGCAGGTGGCCATCCGCTTTGGCCTGCAGGGTATGTGCAGCTGCCCCACCACTGCCTGCGCAGGCGGTACCAATGCGATTGGGGATGCGTTCCACCGTATCCGCGATGGATACGAGGACCGTATGCTCTGCGGCGGCAGCGAAAGCTGCATCAGCCCGTTGGGGGTGGGCGGCTTCGCCAGCATGAAAGCCCTCTGCACCGCAGACGACCCGGCCCGGGCCTCCATCCCCTTTGATGCCCGGCGCAGCGGTTTTGTGATGGGCGAGGGCAGCGGTGTGCTGCTGTTGGAAGAACTGGAGACCGCTAAAGAGCGTGGCGCTAAGATTTACGCCGAGGTTGTGGGCTATGGCGCTAACTGCGATGCTTACCATTTTACCGCCCCGGCACCGGGCGGTGCAGGCGGCGCGTCCTGTATGCGGCTGGCATTGGCTGATGGCGGAGTGGAGCCGGAACAGATTGGCTACATCAATGCCCATGGAACTTCCACGCATCTGAATGACAGCTGTGAGACCGCGGCCATCAAGTCGGTTTTTGGCAGCCACGCGTATGAGCTGGCCGTATCCTCGACCAAGTCGATGACCGGCCACCTGCTAGGCGGCGCCGGCGGGGTAGAGGGCGTGTTTACCGTGCTGGCCCTGCACGATGCCTTTTTGCCCGCTACCGTCAACCTGCAGGAGCCGGACCCGGAACTGGATCTCGACTATATTCCCAACCAGGGCCGCGCGTTACAGGTGGATTATGCTATGAGCGACAGCCTGGGCTTCGGCGGCCACAACGCCTGTGTGGTGTTCAAGCGTTGGGAGGAATAAGGTTGAAACATTATAATTAGGGTGTATCCGGCACATATAAGGATTCAGTCCAGCAAGGGCTGGGTCTACTCACCTCCACGCGTTCTGTAATGTGCCAGCTTCCTCAAGCCTGTTTTAACAAATTACAACTTGCTACGTTAGAGGCACTGCGTTTCATTTCCCTTTGGTGCCTTGGAGCGCAGCGGAAAGGAATGGTCATAAGGATGAACTATACACCCAATGAACCGCCCCGGACCCTGACGGCGGCGGAAATCGAAAAGATCCTGCCGCACCGTTACCCGTTTGCTCTGGTGGATAAGATTCTTGACTATACCCCCGGCCAGTGGGCGCGCGGAATCAAGTGCGTGACCCGCACAGAGTCGTTTTTCCAGGGACATTTCCCCGGCCATCCGGTTATGCCGGGGGTATTGATTCTGGAAGCCCTTGCCCAAACCGGCGCGGTGGCCGCGTTGAGCCTGCCGGAAAACCGTGGAAAGATTGCCCTGTTTGGCGGGGTAAAAAATGCCCGTTTCCGCCGCCAGGTTGTGCCCGGCGATGTGCTGACTTTGGAATGTGAGCTGGTAGAGCAGCATGGCCCGGTGGGCATCGGCAAAGCCACCGCCTGGGTGGATGGTGTGCGCGCGGCCAACGCCGAGCTGACATTTGTTATCACGGATGCCTGAGGGCTGGTTTTGCATGGTGGATTGTGCTATAATAAATTCATTAACCTACAGGGGGATTCTCGCCATGCTGGATCAGACGTTTGGGCAGGTATACACAAAATTCAAGCTGCATTTTTATAAACAGATCTTCAACCGTTTTGAAGACCGTGAAGCCACGCTGACGACGGTAGAATCTTTCTGCATGGAAGTCATCATGGCACTGGGGGAACCCACGATTGCGCAGTTCAGCCACATGATGAATCTTTCCACCCCCAACGCAGCTTATAAGATCAACTCCCTGGTCAAAAAAGGCTATGTGGAGCGCATCCAATCCACCACCGATAAGCGGGAATACCGCCTGCGGCCGACCCAAAAGTACATTGATTACTATAACATCAGCTATTCTTACCTGCATCTGGTCATGGAGCGTGCCAAACAGCGGTTCAGCCCCGATGACCTGGCCAAGCTGGAAGAAATGCTGCAGATCGTATCCGATGAACTGATGCCGGAAATTCAGCTGCCGAAATAAAATATACATTACGATAACAAAATGCGAACCACTTCGTACAACGTGGTTCGCATTTTGTGTTTATATGATTATTCTGTTGGTAACTCTTGGACCTTTTGAACAGATTGATGCCAGCCGTACAGGACATTACAAAAGAACAATCTCGCCAAAATCAATAATCCATATCAAACAGGTGGGCCATCGGGACAGTGTCTTCCCGTTCAGCGGTCAGCTTTTTCAAACGCAGCGGGTCCGTATTCCAGCGTGCCGACAGTGGCTGCCTTTTTAAGTTCCATGCGTTTTCCTCCTTAAGGTGTATCAGAAAACAAAGAAAATGACGGATATTTCGCAAACACAAGCAGAATTTAAGGCTTTTTAACGCAAAATCCGGCCGTGTTTGTAGAAATAGACTAAGGCAACACCGCACAATTCCCGCCTTGCGGCTTAAGCACCGCTCCGGCAGCTGCAGCACGGCATCTGCGTTGCCAAAATGCTCGATAATGTCGGGTTGCGGTACCCGCATCGTGCTTCGGGGGCAAAAGCCCCTCGC
>NZ_PSQF01000029.1:0-31717 GCF_003324125.1 Subdoligranulum sp. APC924/74
GCAACGCAGATGCCGTGCCGCAGCTGCCGGAGCGGTGCTTAAGCCGCAAGGCGGGAATTGTGCGGTGTTGCCCTAAAGCAAAGAAACAAATAATAAACCACGAAAATACGCAAGATATAAAACAACAAAAAGCACCGCCAAGAAACAATCCTGGCGGTGCCCGGTCAAGGGTCAAAATAAATAATGAGAAAATAGAAAGCGGCTGAAATCAGTCCTTTGCCGCCTGTGCAGGGGCCTGCTCCTGCACATAGCGCACAAACGCATCGCGCTCTGTGGCGGTATCCAGGGTGGCAACATACATCTGGTTGCCCATGTCCAGCGAAAGCACATCCGGTACGCGGTCGCACATCTTCATCTGGCGGCCATACCGGGCCAGAATCTCCTCATGGCTGTGCTTGTAGGTGTGGCAGTCGCGGCGGCCTGCGTATACACAATAGTGGTGGGGCAGGTCCAGCTTTTCGTGGCGGAGCTCGTCATAGCATACCATGTCGGCCCAGATCTGGTAGCAGTCCACGCTGTTGGCATAGTTGATCAGGTCCGGGGTGTAGCCGCCGGCGGGGCGCATGTTCACTTCCAGCGCAACGTAATCGCCCTTTTGGCCAAGGCCCTCTTTGTCCTCGTTCAGGCGGAAAAACTCGCAGTGGAAAAAGCGGCTCTTTGCGCCGAATGCCTTGATGGTGCGAAACCCGACATCCCGCAGCTCCTCCGGCACGGTTTTCTGCGTCCAGTAGGAAAGATCGCCCAGCGAGTTCACAATGTCGATCAAAGGGGTGGGGAATACGTTGGAGGTGTAGAACAGCGGTACACAGCGGCTGTCGGCTACGCCGTCAAAGCTCACAATGGTGCCGTTGATGAATTCTTCCATAATATAGGAAGTATCCGGCAGTTCCGCATAGAACGCTTCCAGTTCGGCATCGTTTTTTAGCTTATAGGTGGCCTCGGCACCACAGCCGTTGTCCGGCTTCACAATGACCGGGTAGCCGACCTGAGCCACAAAGGCGCGGGCATCGTCCAGGCCGTTTTCATGCACCATGTGGTGGCGGGCCACGGGTACCCCGGCAGCGATGTAGCTTTCCTTCATTTTGCTCTTGAACTTGATGCGGTCAATAAAGTCGTTCTGTGCGCCGGTGGTAATATTGAAATCGGTGCGCAGGGCGGCGTCCTGCTCCAGCCAGAATTCATTGTTGCTTTCCAGCCAGTCGATTTTGCCGTACTTAAAAGTGAAATACCCCATGGCGCGTACCATGGCATCATAATCCGCCATGGAATCCACACGGTAATACTCGGTCAGGCATTCTTTCAGCTCGTCCGGGATCTCGTCATAGCCGGAATCGCCAATGCCCAGCACATTTACCCCGTTGTGCTTGAGCCGGTCACAAAAATTCCAGTAGGTTTTGGGGAACTGCGGCGAAACAAAAACAAAGTTCAAAATATACTTTCCTCCCTTAAGGGCGCACATGAAAAGCCGAAACCATCGCCTGTTTCTGCAAACGCAGCCGAATTTTGTGTTTGCGGAAGGGTCACTATTTGTGTAGGGCAACACCGCACAATTCCCGCCTTACGGCTTAAGCACCGCTTCGGCGGCTGCGGCACGGCATCTGCGTTGCCAAAATGCTCGATAATGTCGGGTTGCGGTACCCGCATCGTGCTTCGGGGGCAAAAGCCCCTCGCACTCTGCGACCGCTGCCCCTGCTTCGGTTCGCTGTTTCCGCCACTGGCGGCGCTCACCTTTGCAGCATCCAGTATTATCTGCGCTTTTGGCTTAGCATCTGCCGCACCTCGCTCGCCGTATCGGCACTTAGAATTATGCGGTATTGCCGTAGCTTTCAGGCGTGCCTTGCGCAGCAAACAGCGCTGCGGTTTACCCAAAAAAACAGCACCTTACCCCTTGCGGGGCAAAGTGCCGTGCGAAAGCATGTGGGTGTGATCAACACCGTTACACAAACTGGTTGCGGCTGGCGTTGTATTCATAGCCAACATCGGCCAGTTTTGCGCAAATGGCATCCTTATCGGCGTCCTGATCGGCACACAGGGCATCCAGGCTTGCGTAATGATCCCGCAGCTGGGTGTTGATATAACTGAGCAGGATGATTGGGTCAGCTGGCAGCATAGCAACCTCCTAAGGCGTATCTGATCAGATACATCCTGATAAAAATCAAAAAAGCACTGCCAAGGCAGCCCCTGACAGCAACGGGAACCCGCTTATAAAAAGCACGCAAAAATGCCGGCCACCAACTGTGACCGGCAATTTTTTGCGTCTTGATCAGACCGCGCGGGTAACCTTACCCGAACGCAGGCAGCGGGTGCAGGCGTAGATATACTTCGGGGAACCATCCACAACCGCTTTCACGCGCTTGACGTTGGGGTTCCAGGTACGATTGCTCCGACGATGGGAGTGGGAAACCTTGATGCCGAAAGTGACACCCTTGCCACAACATGCACATTTGGCCATTCTGCTTGCACCTCCTTTAACATAGCTGTACTATAATAGCAAATCTTAAGCCAAAATGCAATACCCTTTTTGAAAAAATCCGTAAAAAATCCGCAGAAACGGTACATTTTTTCAAAAACAGGTGCAAAGTGTCCCGCTGCCCTTGTTTTGGGGCAGATTGTACGGTATAATACTTTAAATAATTACCCGTATGTGCCTGTGTGGCCTGCTATGCGGTATGCTGAGGTTTTTATGAATCATTTTGCCCTCAATGGCGTGATCTCCCCGCAGGAGCTGTATTATTACGCTCTGCGCGCCGTGGCCATGCTGATCGTCATCCCGTTCCATGAATCCGCCCACGCGCTTATCAGCTGGAAATTGGGCGATTCCACCGCCAAGGATATGGGCCGCCTGTCCATGAATCCGCTGCGCCACTTTGACCCGCTGGGCGCTTTGTGCATGATTGCGGCCGGGGTCGGGTGGGCAAAGCCGGTTGGCATCAACCCTACGCGCTTCAAAAATCCCAAACGGGGGATGGCTGTTTCCGCCGCGGCGGGGCCGCTCGCCAACTTTTTGCTGGCCTATGCGGCCATGCTGCTCTATAAAGTGGTATATTATGCCTGCGGCGGCGCGGCGCCCCAGCTGGTGCTGGATTTCCTTTATGTTCTGATCAGCATGAACATCAGCCTTGGCGTGTTCAACCTGATCCCTGTACCGCCGTTTGACGGCAGCCGCATTGTGCTGCTGTTCTTGCCGCAAAAAATGTATTTTCAGGCCATGCGGTATGAAAAATACATCATGGGCGTTGTGCTGCTTCTGGTGTTCTTTGGCCTGCTCAACACCCCGCTCAATCTCTGCGTAAACGCGGCGTGGCGTTTGCTGCTGAACCTGACCGGCTTTGTGGAACTGCTGTTCGGCATTGCCTGATGGCACATCTCAATTTAAGTAAGGAACGATATCCGCTGTTTTATGGAAACACTTACCTTTAAGCTACAGGAAGATAATTTTGAAGGTCCGCTGGATTTGCTGCTCTATCTGGTTGGCAAAAATAAAATGAACCTCTATGATATTAATATCATGGAACTCATTGAGCAGTATACTGCCGCCATCCAGACCATGCAGGCCGATAAGCTGGAAGTCTCCAGCGAATTCATTGATATGGCCGCGCACCTGGTTCAGATGAAAAGCGCCCTGTTGCTGCCACGCAGCCCTGAAGCGGAACGCATGAAAGCGGAGCTGACCGGCCGTCTGATCGAGTACAGCACCTGCAAGCAGGTGGCGGCGGAGTTGGGCAGCCGTGCGCGGGATTTGTACACCGCGGTGCGCCAGCCCCAAAAACCGGAAGGCCCGGCGGAATATTCCCGCAAACAGGATCCCGACCGGCTGGTGCAGGCGTGGTTCAGCCTGATGGGCCGCAGCCAGCGCCGCAAAAAGCCCACCCAGGAGCGGTTTGAACCGTTGGTCACCGCGCCGTTCGTATCGGTGGCAAGCCGTGTGGCCCACATGCTGCGCGGTATGCTGAAAGGTACGCTGTGCCGCATGGGCCAGCTGTTCAGCCCGCAGGAAAGCCGCAGCACCAATGTGGCAACGTTCCTGGCGCTGCTGGAATTGATCCGCGCCGGGCGTGTGCGGCTGGATGAAACCGGAACCCTGACGATGGACCGCGCCCGCCGCCCGCGCAACAAACAAAACCAACCCACAGGAAAGGAGGCCGCAGCCGATGCCGATCACACAGCGCAATAAAATTGGCATGCTAGAAGCCATGCTGTTTGCCAACGCCGAACCGGTGGAAACCGACCGCCTGGCCGAAGCCATGCGCGCCGACCCGGCAGAGGTGCTGACCCTGCTGGAAAAGCTGCAAAAGCGCTATGATGAAACCGAAAGCGGCCTGATGTTGCTGCATTTTGACGGCGACCGCTGGCAGATGGCGACCCGCCCGTATTATGGCGAGGTGGTCAAGCGCATTTTGGATACCCGCCGCAACGCGCCGCTTTCGCCCGCTGCGCTGGAAGTTCTGGCTATTATCGCCTATAACCAGCCGGTCAGCCGCAGCTTCATCGAGCAGGTGCGCGGCGTAGATTCCTCTTCCACCGTGTCCAAGCTGATGGAACGCGGACTGATTGAGGAAGCTGGCCGCCTGGATCTGCCCGGCAAGCCGGTGGCGTTCCGGGTGACGGATACCTTTTTGCGGGTGTTCGGCCTTGGCAGTCTGGCCGACCTGCCCCCGCTGCATGACGACCCCCAGAAAGAAGAAGAACTGCCGGTGCAGCAAACCCTGGAGGAACTGCAATGAGCGCCGTGTTGGCGGTTGTGCTGATGGTGCTAAAAATAATCGGCATGATTTTGCTGGCACTGCTTTTGCTTTTGCTGTTGGCGCTGCTGCTGCCTGCGGGCATTCACTTCCGTTGGAGCCATATCGGCGGCCTGCGTTTACAGCTGTGTTACGGCCCGCTGCACTTTACCCTGTACCCGCGCAAAGCGGATGAAGAGGAAAAAAAGGCAGAACCGAAGGCAGAAACAAAGCAGGGGAACACGCCCAAAACCGAGCCGACTTCCGCCGCACCGCCCAAGCCAACCCCGCCGCCTGCAAAAGCGGAACTGCCCGCACAACTTACAATGGAAAAGCAGACGGAACCCACGGAAGCAAAGCCCGAAAAAGCGCCGGAAGAACCCCAAAAAGCAGAACCGGCCCCGCCCGCTGAAAAGGAACAGGGAAAACCAAAAGCACCGGAAACATCCCCGCAGCCGGAACAGGCAGTACCAAAACCAAAAGCCAAATCTGCCCCGGCAGCGGAAACACCTGCCGCGGAACCACAGCCGGAAGAAGATACCGGCCTTGTGGACCGCATCAAAGCGGCAGTCAGGGCGGACCCCGTTGGCTATGTGCGGCACCTGTTCAACGTGCTGCGCACCAGTGTGGGGCCGCTGCTGCGCGGCTTCCGCGTCAGCAAGCTGAATGTGATCTGGACGATAACAGGGGAGACCGCCGCAGAAACGGCCATCCTGTACGGCCAGACGCTGACCACCCTCAACACCATCCTGGCAATCGCACAGGACCACATTAAAATACAGGCGGATCAGCTCTGGCTGGAGGCTGATTACACCGGCAGCGCCAAACAGCAGCGTGTGGTTTCGCTCAAACTGCTGCTCTGCCCGCTGCTGGCACTGGTTACAGTGGTGTGCTTTGTGTGGCATGCCCGGCATGACCCGCAGCTGCTGCCCCCAAAACATCCCAAATACAATACACCTGAAACAGAACAGGGAGGTAATTTATAATGGCAGAACATCCGATTGAAGGCATGATGGGCGTTACCATGGAAAAAATCCGCCAACTGGTGGATGCCAATACCATCATTGGCGAACCGATCACGGTGGATGGAGCAACCATCATCCCCATTTCCCGCGTTACCTTTGGCTTTGCCTCCGGCGGCTCTGATGTTGGCGCAAAAACCAACAAGCAGATGTTTGGCGGCGGCACCGGCGCGGGCGTTTCCATTGCACCCATCGCGTTTTTGGTGATCAGCGGCGGCAATGTGCGCACCATCCAGCTGGTGGAACATGTCAGCCCGGTGGACAGCGCTATCAACGCTCTGCCGGACCTTGTGGACCGCATCAGCGCCCTAATCAAAAAGGACAAGCCCGAAACCCCGCAGGAATAAGCGGACAGATTTCATTTTTCCCCAACCGGAACCCGGCCCAAAGCGGGCTGTTCAACTGAAATGCCGGGAGGACATTCTCATATAAGCAAATCCACCCGGCGGATATTACCCTGATATTGGAAAGGAACACCATGGCAGAACAACGGATTCAAAAAGTACTCTCGGACCAGGGCGTGTGCTCCCGCCGCGCTGCAGAAAAATTGATTGATGAAGGCCGCGTCAAGGTCAACGGCCACCCGGTCACGCTGGGGGATAAGATGGACCCCGACTTTGATAAAGTCAGCATTGACGGCAAAAGCGTGCGCATTGTGCGCAAGCGCCAGTATACCTATCTGATGCTTAACAAGCCCCGCGGCTATATTACCACTGCATCGGACGAACGCGGCCGCAAGACCGTTATGGATCTGCTCACCGGCGTGGACCGCCGTGTGTATCCCATCGGCCGTCTGGATAAAGACAGCGAAGGCTTGTTGCTGCTGACGGATGACGGCGCATTTGCCAACCTGCTCACTCATCCTTCCGGCGGCGTGGGCAAGCTGTACCGCGTTACTGTGCGCCCCCGCGCGACCGAGAAACAGGTTGTCAAAATGTCCAGCGGCGTTGTGCTGGACGATGGTGTAAAAACCCAGCCCGCCGTCATCCATGTTGTGGTGGATGAACCCGGCCGCACGGTGTTGGAGATCACCCTGCACGAGGGCCGCAACCGTCAGATCCGCCGCATGTGCGAAGCAGTCGGCCTGGAGGTCATCCGCCTGAAGCGCAGCGCTGAAGGCCCGGTCAAACTGGGCATGCTGCAGCCTGGCGAATACCGCGAACTGAAAAAATCCGAGATTAGTGCCCTGCGCAATGCCGCGCTCAAGGCTGCCCCGGCCCGCAAAGCCGCCCCTACCGCCGCCCGCCGCCCCGGCCCCATCAAGCACGACTAAGCAAGCTGAATCACAACATTCTATGCAAACAAACCGCTCCGCAAGGGGCGGCTTTGTCATAATTTTGGGCAAACCGTGCAGAAAAAAGCTGAAAAATAAGGCAAAACGCAAAACTTTTTGGCGCTTTCCACTTGTCTGCTTTTCGACGAAGTAGTATAATAAAGCCATATGGCATATGATAACCATCTTGCTCATTGAATAAACAGGAGGTCAATGTATGGCAGCTAATAAGCCAGGCAAGGAAGCAATCCTTGCAGCATTTTTTGATGAGGGGAACTATTCTCCTCTGTTTACTGACGGTGCCGTCAGCGCAGCGTTCGGCTGTGCCAATGGCCAAAGCGTTTATGCCGTTTACCAGAACGGGGAACCCGTTGGCGCGGCAGATCTGGATAAAACCACTCGCGTGCTGAAAATGGCCGCTGAGACCGGCAATCCCGTTGTAACGTTCTACAATTCTACCGGCGCTAAGCTGGAAGGCGGCTTGGAGCTGCTGAACGCAAACTCCCGCCTGACCGCTGAGATCGCTCGCATCTCCGGCGTTGTGCCTCAGGTTGCCGTTGTTACCGGTACCTGCGCCGGCACCAGCGCTGTGCAGGCCGCCGCAGCTGATGTCTGCATCATGGCAGCTGACGCTGAGCTGTTCCTGACCGCTCCTTTCAATGCAGAGGACAAGGTCAAGGCTGCCGGCTCTGCTGAGTTTGCCGCCAAGGCAGGCGTTGCCGCTATCGTGGAAGAAGATGCCGTCAAGGCAGCTTCCGCCGCTGCCCGCGTTGTGGGTATGTTGCCGGCCAACAACCTGGCTGGCCCCGCTGTGTTTGATTTCGAAGCTCCCGCCGCTGCGCTCAACCTGGTCAAGTATGATGCCAAGAGCGCTGCCGAGGCTATTGCCGATGCAGGCAGCCTGACCGAGCTGTACGCTGGTTATGGCCGCAACATCTATACCGCACTTGGTTCCGTCAACGGCCAGGCTGTCGGTATCGTTGCTACCGCCAAGGGTACCCTGTGCCACAAGTGCACCGCTAAGGCAGCCCGTTTTGTGCGCCTGTGCGATGCTTACAGCATTCCCGTTGTGACTGTTGTCAACACGGAAGGCTTTGTCAAGAGCGAAGGCGACGACCAGGCTGGCGGCATCCGCCAGGCTGCCCGTATGGCTGGCGTTTATGCCGAAGCTACCACCGTTAAGGTCGCAATCCTTGCCGGTGAGGCTGTTGGCCCCATCTACACCGTCTTTGCAGCTTCCGCTGACTGGCGTATTGCTGTGGACGGCTGCACCGTTGCCCCGCTGGCACCGGAAACCGCCGCTACCGTTCTGTACAAGGACGAGATCTTTGCTTCTGACAACATCCAGCAGGCTACCAAGCAGAAGGCTGCTGCCTACAAGGCAGAGCAGTGCAGCGCAGTTGCCGCTGTTGCCAACGGTGCTGCCGATGCCGCTGTAAAGGCTGCCGATGTGCGTGCTGCTGCCGCACAGGCCCTGGATATGCTGGCCACCAAGCGCACCACCCGTTTGCCTAAGAAACACGGCAACATCACCCTGTAATATTTAAGGAGGATCCTTTTTATGAAAAACCTGACTGTTACCGTGAACGGCGTTGCTTACAACGTTACCGTTGAAGAAAACACCAACGGCGCTGCTCCTGCTGCTGCCCCGGCTGCCGCTCCGGCACCCGCCGCTGCACCTGCTCCGGCTGCTGCACCCGCTGCCGCTGGTTCTGTTCCTGTCAACGCTCCCATGCCGGGCACCATCCTGGACATCAAGGTCAAGGCAGGCGCTGCTGTTAAGGCTGGCGATGTTGTCATGATCCTCGAAGCCATGAAGATGGAAAACGAGATCAGCGCACCGCAGGACGGCACCATTGCCAGCATTGACGTTCGCAAGGGCGATACCGTCAACTCCGGCGATGTGCTGTACACCATGGGCTGATAAAGCGTAAACGATCCCGAACGTTAAAAAATGAGGTGAACGAGATTGGCTAAGAAACCTGTTAAGATTACCGAAGTCGTTCTGCGTGATGCGCATCAGTCTTTGCTGGCCACCCGTATGACGATGGATGAAATGCGTCCCATCCTGCCCGAAATGGACAAGATCCCGTACTTCTCTGTGGAGTGCTGGGGCGGCGCAACGTTTGACTCCTGCATCCGCTTTCTGGACGAAGATCCGTGGGAGCGTCTGCGCATCCTGCGTAAAGAACTGCCGCATCAGAAACTGCAGATGCTGTTCCGCGGCCAGAACATGCTGGGCTACCGCCCCTATGCTGACGACGCCGTTCAGTACTTTGTACAGAAGAGCGTTGCCAACGGCATTGATGTGATCCGTATTTTCGATGCTCTGAACGACCCCCGCAACCTGAAGACTGCCATCGAGGCAGCCAACAAGGAAAAGGCACAT
The DNA here is from genome assembly GCF_003324125.1 of Subdoligranulum sp. APC924/74. Lineage (NCBI taxonomy): Bacteria > Bacillati > Bacillota > Clostridia > Eubacteriales > Oscillospiraceae > Subdoligranulum > Subdoligranulum sp. APC924/74. The sequence goes on from NZ_PSQF01000029.1 coordinate 9,406, forward strand.
GTTCAGGCCTGCATCAGCTACACCCTGAGCCCGGTGCATAACAACGAGTATTTTGCCAAGTATGCCAAGACCCTGGAAGAGATGGGCGCAGACTCTATCTGCATCAAGGATATGGCAGGCCTGCTCAAGCCCTACACCTGCGCCGAGCTGGTGAGCGAGCTGAAGAAGACCGTCAGCATCCCTGTTGACATCCACAGCCATTACACCGCCGGTCTGGCCTCCATGTCCATCCTGAAGGGCATCGAAGCCGGTGCTGACATTGTGGATACCGCCATGAGCCCGCTGGCTCTGGGCACTTCCCATATGCCGACCGAAAGCCTGGTCGCCGCCCTGCAGGGCACCGATTATGACACCGGCCTTGACCTGAACCAGCTGAACGTTGTGCGTGCTTACTTCGCCAAACTGCGCGAAAAGTACATCGCCAACGGCCAGATCAATCCGAAGAGCCTGGGCGTTGATGCCAACACCCTGCTGTATCAGGTTCCGGGCGGCATGTTCTCCAACATGCTTAAGCAGCTCAAGGACGCTGGCAAGGAAGATAAGCTGGACGAAGTTCTGGCCGAAATCCCCCGCGTGCGTGAGGATGCCGGTTACCCGCCGCTGGTCACCCCGACCTCCCAGATCGTTGGCACTCAGGCTGTGTTCAACGTCATCATGGGTGAGCGCTACAAGATGGTCACCAAGGAGTTCAAGGGCCTGGTCCATGGCGATTACGGCAAGACTCCCGCTCCCATCAAGAAGGAATTCAGCGACTTTATTCTGAAGGGCGAAGAGCCCATTACCTGCCGCTTTGCTGATACCCTTGCCCCCGAAATGGACAAGCTGAAGGCCGAAGCTGCCAAGTATGCCATTCAGGAAGAGGACGTTCTGACCTACGCTATGTTCCCGCAGGTTGCTCCCAAGTTCTTCGAAAAGCGCAATGCCCGTATGCACGGTGTGGACGCTCTGCATGCTGACTATGAGAACAAGTCTCATCCGGTCTGATTCCAGCTGCGCTGAATAAGCAATAAGCAACACCCGCAGGTGTAAGCCACTTGGCCGATCCCTGCGGGTGTTTTTGTATATTCGCTTTTTTGTCAGGCATAACTTGGGTGCGCATTTCAAATATCACATGGAACTAAGCCCAAAACGTACCCCCGTAGTAGTGTGTTAAGACTAAAACTTTACCTTTTTGCTCTATCTAAAAAATTAGAGCAGCTTCGTAACAAAGCCAAATGGAGAAAGTCTCCAAATCATAAAAAGTAAAGCTTTAGAATTACCACACGAGTAGGGACACACATCGTGCGCCCGTTGCCTAAAAATTCACCGAAAAATCGGCCCCATGACGAACGCCTCATAAATGCAAACCGCCGCCCCGCTAATCATTCTAAAATGTTACAATGCTACAAACGATTACGGACGATAAATAACGGCGAACCAACCGTATCCTAACCCAACGGCACTCCTTTATTCCTGTCCCGGCTTCCTCTCCAACGCATCAAACTGCTTTACAATCTCCGGGTCTGCCAGCTTGATGACCCTGCCGGAAAGATAGTGCAGCGTGTTTCCCTCCGGAATATTGCCAAACGTCAGCCGCTGGGCACACAGTGCCTGCGTCTTAAACCCGGTTTTCTCGTTCATGTTGCGGTTGCCGTACTTGATGTCGCCCAGCACCGGGTGCCCCAAGTAAGCCAGGTGCGCACGGATCTGGTGCGTGCGGCCGGTAATCAGTCCAATGCGGCAGAGCGCAAACGGCCCAATGCAGCGGATCACCGTTACATCGGTGATGATTTTTTTGTACCCCTCGCTTTCATGGGCGTGAATGCGCACCTTGTTGCCTTTTTCGCTGTGCTGCAGCCAGGCAACATGCCGCCCGGCCGGCGGGGCACCGATGGTAATGGTCAGGTACTCTTTCTTCATCCAGTCATTGCGGATGATCTCGTTCATATCCCGCAGGGCCGTGTATTTTTTCGCGGCAATCACAAGCCCTTCGGTGCCGCGGTCCAGCCGGTTGCAGATGGCGGGTGCAAAGCGGTTTTCAGCCTTGGGGTCATATTCGCCGCTGGCCTGCAGCTGGGCACAAAAGGCATCCACCAGGTTGGCATCGCCGGTGCGGTCGCTGTGGCACAGCAGGTGGGCGGGCTTGTACAGCACCGCAATGTTTTCGTCCTGATAGATCACCTTGACCGGCGGCTGGCGGCGCGGCGGCTTTTTGGCCGGGACCACCGGCTTTTCGGGGAAGAACTCATCGTTGATATACAGCTCGATCACATCACCGCTGCTCAGCCGGGTGTCCGCTTCACCGCGCTTGCCGTTCACCTTAATGCGCTTGTTGCGGAAACTTTTATACAGCAGGCTGCGCGGCATGTCCCTGGTCACGCTTTCCACAAAGCGGGAAAGCCGCACGCCGTTTTCGTTTTCGCCTGCGATAAACTTTTTCATGGGGGTCACATCCTCTTTGCAATCTTCAAACAATAGTATATAATAAGAACAGCCAAAGGTAAAGGATGTGCGCCCATGCCGGAAAAGAAAACCACCAATTCGATCCATGAAGAGCACCGTGCCCGCATGCAGGAGCGCGTTGCCCGCGATGGCTTAACCAGCCTTGCCGCGCATGAGGTGCTGGAATATCTTTTGTACTTTTCCATTCCGCGCCGGGATACCAACCCCTTGGCTCACCGCCTGATCCAGCATTTTGGCGGATTTTGCCAAGTGCTGGATGCCAGCGAGGAAGAATTGATGCAGGTGCAGGGCATTGGCCCCGCCAGCGCAAGACTGCTGCATTCCTTCCGGGATGTTGCCCGCTTTTACCAGATCCAAAAGCACAAGGAACACCCTGTTCAGCTGCGCAACGCTGAGATGTGCTGTGAGTATATCCGCCCGCTGTTCAACGACCCCAAGCGGGAAGAGTTTTATATGATCGCCATGAATGACGATTATGTCCCGCTCAAAGAAATTTACATTGCATCGGGCATTCCCAACCGCGTGCAGTTTGATACCCATAAGCTGTTGCGGGATGCCGTTGCCAGCCAGTGTACCTGTGTTGTGCTGGCGCATAACCATCCGTCCGGTTTGGCGGCGGCTTCCAATGCGGATCTGCTTGCCACGCAGGCCATTATTCTGGCATTGGGCCAGGTTGGCATTGATGTGCTGGATCATGTGATTTTGACGCCTACCGACTGGTTCAGCATGGCAGAGCATGGCCGTGTGCCGCAGTATAACCCCAGTACCGGCCAACTGCTGTTTGCCGCCCGTGCCACCTGGCCGATGGAACCGGAGAAGCCCAAACAAATCAAGCGCTGAATGCGCCTCAAGCACAAAGCAAACCCGGCATGTCCCGCGGGCGCAAGGCAGCAGGGTTTGCCTTGAACCATACAAAACAAATAAAAAATGCCGCCCCGTAAAAGGGGCGGCAAAGTTATGCCGTTTGTGCGGCGCTAGGGCAATACCGCATAATTCTAAGTGCCGATACGGCGAGCGAGGTGCGGCAGATGCCAAGCCAAAAGCGCAGATAATACTGGATGTCTTATCGAGCATTTTGGCAACGCAGATGCCGCGCCGCAGCTGCCGGAGCGGTGCTTAAGCCGCAAGGCGGGAATTGTGCGGTGTTGCCCTAGGTTAAGTTTAAGCTGCCAGCTTATGCTTCCGGGATCAGCACGCCGTACCCGCCATCAGCGCGGCGGTAAACGACCTGGATCTTGTCGTTCTCGGTGCTGTGATACAGGAAGAAGCTGTGCCCCAGCAGGTCCATCTGCAAAATGGCTTCCTCAGTGCTGCAGGGCTTCAGGGCAAAGTGCTTTTCGCGCACAATATCCATGCTTTCTTCCGGCTCGGTAGCGGGTATTTCCGCTGCTGCAGCGGTCAGCTTGGTGCCAAGGCGCTTGCGGTACTTTACCACACGGCGGGTCAGCAGATCGACGGCGTCGGCCAGGGCATCTTCCATGCGCTCATCCGTTTTTTCGGCGCGCATGGCCAGATCCTTGCTGCGCAGCATGATCTCAACGGTCTGCCCGCTTTTTTCTACCGTGACGGTAACCTGTGCCTGTGCTTCGTCAGGGAAAAACTTGTCCAGCTTCGCAAGCCTCTTTTCCGCATTTTCGATAAAGCTCGGTTTGAGCGTAACGCGACGGCCGGTACATGTAACTTTCATAGGACAACCTCCCTTTGTTTTGGGTGCCCAGCACCCTTGCCAGAAAGCCCGCTGCCAACTTGGCTTCATTTTCGACAGCTGCTTCCTGTACCTCTATTATAGCAAATCTATACAAAAAGTCAAAATGTTTTTGCGGGTGAATTGAAAATTTTGTAAAATGTTCACAACTTGCCGCACTCATCCAGAAAAGGACGAATTCATGGATAAATTTTCCGTTTTGCAGCAATACTTCGGCCACAACAGCTTCCGCCCCGGTCAGGAACAGGTGGTGGATGCCATCGTTTCCGGCCAGGATGTCCTCGGTGTTATGCCCACCGGCGCAGGCAAATCTGTTTGTTACCAGGTTCCGGCCATGCTGATGCCGGGGCTTACGCTGGTCATTTCACCGCTGATTTCCCTGATGCAGGACCAGGTTGCCGCCCTGGAAGAGGAGGGCGTGCATGCTGCCTGCCTGAACTCCGCCCTGCCGGAAGGGCTTTACAGCACCATTCTGCGTGCCGCGCTGGAGGGGGACTATAAAATTCTATACGTTGCCCCGGAACGCCTGCTGACGGACAGTTTCTTATACCTTGCCATGCACGCCCGTATCGCTTTTGTGGCTGTGGACGAAGCCCACTGTGTGTCCCAATGGGGTCAGGATTTCCGCCCCAGCTACCTGAAAATTGCTGAATTCATCTCCCGTCTGCCGTACCGCCCGGTCATTGGTGCGTTCACGGCAACGGCAACGGAACAGGTCAAGCAGGATATCATTGCCCTGCTGCAGCTCAACCAGCCTTTTACGCTGACCACCGGCTTTGATCGCCCCAACCTCTATTTTGGTGTGGCCCGCCCGCGGGATAAAGAACGTTATATTGAAGAATATATTCTCGACCACCGGGATCGCAGCGGCATTGTCTATTGCGCTACCCGCAAATCGGTAGAGTCCGTCTGTAAGGAGCTGCGATCCGTTGGCATTTCCGCCACCCGTTATCATGCGGGCCTTACCCCGGAGGAGCGCAGCAAAAATCAGGAAGATTTTGTCTATGACCGCAAGCGGGTCATGGTTGCAACAAACGCCTTCGGCATGGGCATAGATAAATCCAATGTCAGCTTTGTGCTGCATTATAATATGCCAAAAAATCTGGAAAACTACTATCAGGAAGCGGGCCGCGCCGGGCGCGATGGCGAGCGCGCCGAGTGCATCCTGCTGTTCTCCCTGGGGGATGTGCAGACGGCAAAGTATTTTATCCAGAACTCCCACGATAACGATGAGCTAACCCCTGAACAGGCCGAAGCCGCCGCCAGGCGGGACCGCGAGCGGCTGGACGTGATGGTGGGGTACTGCAAAACCACCCGCTGCCTGCGCAGCTATCTGCTGGATTATTTCGGCGAGCACCACACCGGCGGCTGCGGCAACTGTTCTAACTGCACCGGCGAGTTTGTGCAGACCGACATCACCACCGAAGCACAGAAGATCCTTTCCGGCGTGGCGCGCATCCAAAAGCGTTGGCCCGGCGGGCTGGGGGTTGTGGCGCTGGTGCAGATGCTGCGCGGCGCCAAGGATCAGAAAACCCTGGAGCGCGGGCTGGACCAGTTCCCGACCTATGGCATCATGCGGGATGTGCCGCCCCAGCGCATGCGCCTTTACCTGGATGCATTGCAGGAGCAGGGCTACCTGGCCGAAACCGGCGATGAGTTCCCGGTCATCACCCTGACAGCCAAGGCTCCGGCGGTGCTTTTCCACGGTGAGCAGGTTACCATGCAGGAGCGCGCCGCCACCGCGCAGGAAACCCAGGCCAAGCGCCGTGCTTCCCGCAAAAAGACGGCTGCCCGCACCGCACTTTCGGAAGCGGACGATTCGCTGCTGGCAAGCCTGAAAACCCTGCGCAGCGAACTGGCCCAGAAAAACCACGTTCCGGCATATATCGTGTTCAACAATGTCAGCCTGGACGAGATGGCCGAGCTTAAGCCGCGCACCATGGGGGATTTCCGCCGCATTTCCGGCGTCGGCGATGCAAAAGCTGCCAAATATGGTGAGGCATTCATTAAGCATATTGCCAAATGGGTGCGCGAACACTCGGAGGAAGAATAAGCCGAAATGCCGCTGCCGGATGCAGCCCCGGCAGCAGCGCATAAAAGGCATAAAAAGCCGCAAAATGCCTTTAGGCAATACCGCACAATTCCCGCCTGACGGCTTAAGCACCGCTCCGGCGGCTGCGGCACGGCACCTGCGTTGCCAAAATGCTCGATAATACACAAAGTATTATCTGCGCTTTTGGCTTAGCAGCTGCCGCACCTCGCTCGCCGTATCGGCACTTAGAATTATGCGGTATTGCCTTTACAATTAAAAAGATCTATACTATAATGAAACAACAGTAAGTTGTATAAGACAAATTTAAGTTGTAAATAAACGACCAACAGCAGGGGAGGTCCGCTATGCTGGAGCAACAGGAAAATCAAACCGAGGTGTTCCACCTCAAAGCACCGTTCAAACCGACTGGCGACCAGCCCCAGGCGATTGAAGCGCTGGTGCAGGGCCTGAAAGCAGGGGATAAAGGTCAAACTTTGCTGGGCGTTACCGGCTCCGGCAAAACCTTTACGATGGCCAATATCATTGCACAGTGCAACCGCCCCACACTGATTCTGGAACCAAACAAAACCCTGGCCAGTCAGATCTGCACCGAGATGCGCGGATTTTTCCCCGATGATGCGGTGGAATATTTTGTGAGCTATTACGACTATTACCAGCCGGAAGCCTACATCCCCTCCACCGATACCTATATTGAAAAAGACAGCGCCATCAATGATGAGATCGACCGCCTGCGCCATTCGGCCACGGCGGCACTGTCGGAGCGGCGCAATGTTATCATTGTGGCGTCGGTTTCCTGCATTTATTCCTTGGGCGACCCTATCGATTACCGCAGCATGGTCATCAGCCTGCGCCCCGGTATGCAGATGGAGCGGGACGAGCTCTGCCGCCGCCTGGTCAAGCTGCAATATGAACGCAACGATATGAACTTTATCCGCAATAAGTTCCGCGTTCACGGCGATATTGTGGATATCCACCTTGCTTATAATGATGAATACGCCATCCGCGTCGAATTCTTCGGCGATGAAATCGACCGCATTTCCGAGTTTGATCCCCTGACCGGCGAGCGCAAAAATATTGTGCGCCATGTGGCCATTTTCCCCGCCAGCCACTATATCGTCGGCCCTGAAAAAATGAAAGAAGGTCTCGCCAAGATCCAGACCGAGATGGAACAGCAGGTGCAGGCCTTTACTGCAGAGGGCAAACTGCTGGAAGCCCAGCGCATCCAGCAGCGCACCCAGTACGATATGGAGATGCTACAGGAAGTTGGCATGTGCAAGGGCATCGAGAACTACTCTGCCGTGCTGTCCGGCCGTGCCCCCGGCTCCACCCCCACCACGCTGCTGGACTACTTCCCCAAAGATTTTATCCTGATGGTGGATGAAAGCCATGTGATGCTGCCGCAGGTCCGCGGCATGTTCGGCGGGGACTACAGCCGCAAAAAAACGCTGGTGGAATATGGCTTCCGCCTGCCCTCGGCGTTTGACAACCGCCCGCTGAAATTTGAGGAATTTGAATCCAAGGTCGGCCAGACGATCTTTGTCAGCGCTACCCCCGGCCCCTATGAACGGGAACATTCCAGCCGCGTGGCCGAGCAGGTCATCCGCCCCACCGGTCTGCTGGACCCCGTCATCATGGTGCGCCCAGTGGAAGGCCAGATCGAGAATCTGCTGGGCGAAATTTTGCAGCGCATCGACCGCGGCGAGCGTGCCCTAGTTACCACCCTGACTGTCAAAATGGCCGAGGACCTGACCGACTACCTGGAAGAACACGGCGTGCACACCAAGTATATGCACCACGAGGTGGATACCTTTGAGCGCATGGAGATCATCAAGGACCTGCGCACCGGTGCCATTGATGTGATTGTCGGCATCAACCTTCTGCGCGAGGGCCTGGATCTGCCGGAAGTTTCGCTGATCGCCATTCTGGATGCCGACAAAGAGGGCTTCCTGCGCAGCGAAACCAGCCTGATTCAGACCATTGGCCGCGCGGCCCGCAACGCAAACGGCGTGGTGCTGATGTACGCCGATGAAGTAACCCCCAGCATGGAGCGCGCCATCATGGAAACCGAGCGCCGCCGTGCCATCCAGGATGCCTACAACAAAGAACACGGCATTACACCAAAAACTATCGTGAAAGCCATCGGCGGCGGGCTGGAAATCAGCATGAGCGAAGAAAACAAAAAGATGCGCCAGCACCGTATGAGCCGCGCTGAACGCGAACAGACCATTACCCGCCTGACCCGCGAGATGAAAGAAGCCGCCCGCCTGCTGCAGTTTGAGCACGCCGCATTCCTGCGTGATGAGATTGAAAAGCTGCAGCGCGGGGAGGACCCTACCGCCGATACCAGCACCCGCCGCGCCGCTGAAAAACAGCGCAAAACGGGCAAGGGGAGAAGGAGCTATAAAAAGTGAGCAACATTCAAATTGATGCCAACAACCGCATTACGATCAAGGGCGCACGGGAGCATAACCTGAAAAACGTCAACCTGGTTCTGCCGCGCAACAAGCTGATTGTTATGACGGGCCTTTCCGGCTCCGGCAAGTCCAGCCTGGCCTTTGATACCATCTTTGCGGACGGCCAGCGCCGCTATATGGAAAGCCTTTCCAGCTATGCCCGCATGTTCCTGGGCCAGATGGAAAAGCCCGATGTGGACGAAATCACCGGCCTTTCCCCGGCGGTTTCCATTGACCAGAAAACCACCAGCCACAACCCGCGTTCCACCGTGGGCACCGTGACGGAAATTTATGATTATCTCCGTTTGATGTATGCCCGCATCGGCGTTCCGCACTGCCCGGTCTGCGGACGCGTCATCAGCCAGCAAACGGTGGACGAGATGGTAGACGAGGTGCTTAAACTGCCGGAACGCACCCGCTTCCAGGTGCTGGCCCCTGTTGTGCGGGGCCGCAAAGGCACCCAGGCCAAGGAGCTGGACGCTGCCCGCCGCGGCGGTTACGCCCGCGTGCGCATTGACGGCAACATGTATGATCTGGACGAAGAGATCAAGCTGGAAAAGAATATCAAGCATACCGTTGAAATCGTCGTGGACCGCCTGTCCATCAATGATACGGTGCGCGGCCGCCTGGCCGATTCTATTGAGACTGCCGTTGCCCTGACCGGCGGCCTTGTCATCATTGATGTTATCGGCGGTGAACCGATGGAGTTCAGCCAGAACTATGCCTGCCCGGAGCACGGTGTTTCCATTGACGAACTTTCCCCCCGCATGTTCAGCTTTAACAATCCCTTTGGCGCCTGTGAAACCTGCACCGGCCTGGGCACCTTTATGAAGGTGGACCCGGCCCGCGTGATTCCGGATCCGCACAAGTCCATCCGCGAAAGTGCCATCAAGGCCAGCGGCTGGTATTATGCGGAGGGATCCATCTCTGAAATGTATTACAAAGCGCTGGGCAAGCGCTATGGCTTTACGCTGGATACCCCCATCAAGGAGATGAGCAAAGAAGCCGTGCACGCCATCCTGTATGGCACCGGAACTGAAAAAATCGAGATGCAGCGCGAGAATATGTTTGGCTCCGGCACCTATATGAACACGTTTGAGGGCATTATCCCCAACCTGGAGCGCCGCTTCCGTGAAACAGGCAGCGAGTGGGTCAAGGAGGAAATCGCCCTTGTCATGTCCAGCGAGGAGTGCCCCACCTGCCACGGCCAACGCCTGAAGCCCACCAGCCTCGCCGTCACGGTGGGCGGCATCAACATTGCCCAGTTCTGCGATATGAGCGTGAACGAGGAGCTGGAATTTATTCAGACGGCAAAAGTGTCCGAGCGGGATGAAGTCATCGCTGCCTCCATCTTCAAAGAGGTCAAAGAGCGTCTGGGCTTTTTGAAGAGCGTGGGTCTGGGGTACTTGACCCTGTCTCGCGGCGCATCGTCCCTTTCCGGCGGCGAAAGCCAGCGCATCCGCCTGGCGACCCAGATCGGCAGCGCACTGACCGGCGTGCTGTATGTGCTGGATGAACCCAGCATCGGCCTGCATCAGCGCGATAACGATAAGCTGATTGCCACCATGAAGCGCCTGCGCGACCTGGGCAACACCCTGATTGTAGTAGAGCACGACGAGGACACCATGCGCCAGGCGGACTATATTGTGGATGTCGGCCCCGGTGCCGGTGTGCATGGCGGCGAGATCGTGGCCGCCGGCAGTGTGGAGGACATCTGCAATGCCCCGCGCAGTGTGACCGGCGAGTACCTTTCCGGCCGCAAATTTGTGGAAGTTCCCACCGCCCACCGCTCCGGTAACGGTAAAATGCTCACGGTGGTCAAAGCGCGGGAAAACAACCTGCAAAACATTACCGTGGATTTTCCCCTTGGCAAAATGATCTGCGTGACCGGTGTTTCCGGTTCCGGCAAGTCCACGCTGGTCAATGAAATTTTGTATAAGTCGCTGGCCGCAGCGCTCAACGGCGCCCGCAGCCGCCCCGGCCAGTGTGACGAAGTTCAGGGGATGGAATGGATCGATAAGGTCATCGGCATTGACCAGTCGCCCATTGGCCGCACCCCGCGCTCCAACCCGGCCACCTACACCGGTGTGTTCGGCGATATCCGTGCCCTCTTCTCCAACACCCAGGATGCCAAACAGCGCGGTTACGGCCCCGGCCGGTTCAGCTTCAACGTCAAGGGCGGCCGCTGCGAAGCCTGCGAGGGCGGCGGCATTGTGCAGATCGAAATGCACTTTCTGCCGGATATTTACGTTCCCTGCGATGTCTGCAAGGGCAAGCGCTATAACCGCGAAACGCTGGAAGTAAAATATAAAGACAAAAACATCTCCGATGTGCTGGATATGACGGTGGAGGAAGCCTGCAATTTCTTTGCCAACCAGCCCAAAATTGCGCGCAAACTGCAAACCCTGCAGGAAGTCGGCCTTGGCTATGTGCAGCTGGGCCAGTCGGCCACCACACTTTCCGGCGGCGAAGCCCAGCGTGTCAAGCTGGCCAACGAGCTTGCCCGCCGCGATACCGGCAAAACCGTCTATATTCTGGACGAGCCTACCACCGGCCTGCACATTGCCGATGTGCACCGCCTGGTCAAGGTGCTGGATAAGCTGGCTGATGCGGGCAACACCGTGATCGTGATCGAGCATAACCTGGATGTGATCAAGCGTGCCGACTATATCATCGACCTGGGGCCGGAGGGCGGCAGCGGCGGCGGTACCATTGTGGCAACAGGTACGCCGGAACAGGTGGCCCAGAACCCGAACTCCTTCACCGGCCAGTACCTGAAACCCGTGCTGGAGCGCGCCTGGAAACTGCAGGGCACAGCTCCGGCCCCCGTGCCGGAAGAGCCGGGACGCCCGGCGCCCGCAGAGGAAAAAGCCTCCGCCCAGCCGCCGCGCAAACGCAAAAAAGCAGACAAAAAATAACCACAACAGGGAACTTTGTGCAGCAAAAACGCAAAATTGGATTTGACAATTCCTGTCAACCTGTGGTTTAATTATCTTTACGCGCCTGAAAAAGCAAAATTCTGCGCGCACAGGGGTACGCAGCAGCGTGATTCCCTGCATCCAAAAACGGGAGGGAACTGCCGAATGGCAAAAAAGAAGGAAGAATACGGCAACGAAAGCATCAAGAGCTTAAAAGGTGCAGACCGTGTGCGCAAGCGCCCGGCCGTTATCTTTGGCTCTGACGGTGTGGAAGGCTGTGCCCATTCCATTTTTGAGATCGTATCCAACTCCATCGACGAAGCGCGTGACGGCCACGGCAACAAAATCAACGTTACCCTTTACCCGGATCACTCTGTGGAAGTAGAGGACTTTGGCCGCGGTATCCCCGTCGATTACAATAAAGCTGAAGAACGCTGGAACTGGGATCTTGTGTTCTGCGAACTGTACGCGGGAGGCAAATATGGCGAAGGGAGCGGCAACTATGACTTCTCCCTTGGCCTGAACGGCCTTGGCCTTTGCGCCACCCAGTATTCCAGCGAATGGATGACTGCGGATATTTACCGCGATGGCATGCACTATCACCTGGATTTCAAAAAAGGTGAGAATGTCGGCGGGCTGAAAAAAGAGCCGTTCACCGGCCGCCGCACCGGCTCCGTCATCCGCTGGAAACCGGACACCGATGTGTTTACCGACATCAATGTTCCGGCGGATACCTTCAAGGATATGCTGCGCCGCCAGGCCGTTGTCAATGACGGTGTGACTCTCGTGTTCAACGACCGCACGGGCGAACGTGCCGAAAAAATCGAATATTTCTATGAGCATGGCATTCAGGACTATGCCAATGAGATCGCCGGTGAGGGAACCCTGACCCCGGTGTATTTCTGCTCCGGTTCCGCAATCGGCCGCGACCGTGATGATCAGCCGGAATATCAGGTCAAAATGAACGTGGCGTTTTGCTTTTCCAACGCGGTGCAAACGCTGGAATACTATCACAACTCTTCGTGGCTGGAGCACGGCGGCAGCCCGGACCGCGCTGTCCGCCTGGCCTTTGTCAACCAGATCAACAACTGGCTGAAAAATAAGGGTCTGTACAAGAAAAACGAAAGCTCCATCACCTTCAACGATGTGCAGGACTGCCTGATTCTGGTTTCCTCCAGCTTCTCCACCCGCACCAGCTACGAGAACCAGACCAAAAAGGCCATCACCAACAAGTTTGTAGCCCAGGCCATGACGGAGTTCCTCAAGCACCAGCTGGAAGTCTACTTTGTGGAGCACCCGGACGAAGCCGAAAAAGCCTGCAAGCAGGTGCTAATCAATAAGCAAAGCCGCGAGCACGCTGAAAAAGCGCGTGTGTCCATCAAAAAAACAATGACCCAGCAGATGGACCTGGCCAACCGCGTGCAGAAATTTGTGGACTGCCGCACCAAGGATGCCACCCGCCGCGAACTGTACATCGTGGAGGGCGATTCCGCTATGGGCGCGGTCAAACAGAGCCGCGATTCGGAGTTCCAGGCTATCATGCCCATTCGCGGCAAGATCCTGAACTGCCTGAAGGCCGATTACGCCCGCATTTTCAAGTCTGACATTATCACAGACTTGATCCGCGTGATGGGCTGCGGCGTGGAGCTGGGCGGCAGCCACAATAAGGACCTGGCTACCTTTAATCTGGACAACCTGCGCTTTAACAAGATCGTCATCTGTACCGATGCTGATGTGGACGGTTATCAGATCCGCACCTTGGTGCTGACGATGCTCTACCGCCTGACCCCCACCCTCATCAATCAGGGGTATGTGTATATCGCGGAATCCCCGCTGTATGAGATCAACACCAAAAATAAGACCTACTTTGCCTATACCGAGCCGGAAAAGGCCGATATCATGAAGCGGATCGACGGCCAGAAGTTTACGATCCAGCGATCCAAAGGTCTGGGCGAAAACGACCCCGAAATGATGTGGCTGACCACCATGAGCCCTGAAAGCCGCCGCTTAATTAAAGTTCTGCCCACCGATGTTCAGCGCACGGCGGAGGTATTTGACCTGCTCCTGGGCGATAATCTGCAGGGCCGTAAGGAGCACATTGCGGAGCACGGCGCTGAATATCTGGACGATCTGGATGTATCTTAATCAGGGGAGGAGAGAGCAAAATGGCAAAAAAAGCAACCAAAAAGAAAGCCGCCCCTGCCCGCCCGCAGCTGGGCGATAACGTCGAGATCCTCTCTGCCGGTGAGGTCATCGAAAGCCCCATTACCGATACGCTGGAAACAAACTACATGCCTTACGCCATGAGCGTTATTGTTTCCCGCGCGCTGCCGGAAATTGACGGCTTCAAGCCCGCCCACCGCAAACTGCTGTATACCATGTACGGCATGGGCCTGCTGAAAGGTGCCCGCACCAAAAGCGCCAACATCGTGGGCAGCACCATGCACCTGAACCCCCACGGCGATGCCGCCATTTACGACACCATGGTGCGTATGGGCCGTTCCAACGAAAGCCTGCTGGTGCCCTTTGTGGACTCCAAGGGTAACTTTGGCAAGGCGTACAGCCGCGATATGGCTTACGCCGCCGCTCGTTACACCGAGGCAAAGCTGGAACCCGTGTGTGAAGAGCTGTTCCGCGATATCGACAAGGATACCGTGGATTTTGTGCCCAACTATGACGGCACCACCACCGAACCGACGATGCTGCCGGTCACCTTCCCGACCATTCTGGCCAACAACACACTGGGCATTGCGGTCGGTATGGCGTCCAACATCTGTTCCTTCAACCTGGTGGAGCTCTGCAATGCAACCATCGCCCTGATGAAAGACGACCAGGCGGACCTGGCCCAGCTGATGCCCGCGCCGGATTTTGTCGGCGGCGGTTCCATCCTGTATGATGCCGCCGAGATGCAGAATGTGCTGGAAAAAGGCCGCGGCAGCATCCGCGTGCGCGCCCAGTGGGCTTACGATAAAGAGAACAACTGCATCGACATCACCCGCATTCCGCCGACCACAACGGTGGAAGCCATCATGGATAAGATCACCGAGCTGGTCAAACTGGGCAAGATCCGTGAGATCAGCGATATGCGTGATGAAACCGACCTGAACGGCTTGAAGCTGACCATCGACCTCAAGCGCGGCCAGGACCCGGACAAGCTGATGGCGCGTCTGTTCAAGGCAACCCCGCTGGAGGACAGTTTTGCCTGCAACTTCAATGTGCTGATCGGCGGCCAGCCCCGCGTGTTGGGTGTGCGCCAGATTTTGTTGGAGTGGATCGCATTCCGCTCCGAATGCGTGCGCCGCCGCACCTACTATGATCTGCAGGGCAAGCAAAAGCGTCTGCACCTGTTGCGCGGCCTGGAAGCTATCCTGCTGGATATTGATAAGGCAATTGAAATTGTGCGCAACACTGCGGAAGAATCCGAGGTTGTGCCCAACTTGATGATCGGTTTTGGCATTGACGAAGTGCAGGCTGAGTATGTGGCGGAAATCAAGCTGCGCCACCTCAACCGTGAGTATATCCTCAAACGCACCGAGGAAATTGAGGAACTGGAAAAGGCAATCGCAGACTTGGAAGATGTTCTCAAACGCCCCGCCCGCATCCGCAAGATCATTATGACTGAGCTGGGCGATGTTGCCAAAAAGTATGGCAGCCCCCGCAAAACGGAAATTCTGTACGACCTGCCGGACGATTCTGCTGCCGATGAGCAGAACGAGATCCCGGATTACCCGGTCACGGTGTTCTTTACGCGGGAAGGTTACTTCAAGAAAATTACCCCGCAGAGCCTGCGCATGTCTGGCGAGCAGAAGCTGAAAGACGGCGACGAGGTGGTTTATACCAAAGAGACCACCAACAGCGCCGAGCTGCTCTTCTTTACCAACCATGCCCAGGTGTACAAATCCCGCGCATCGGAATTTGCCGATACCAAGGCCAGCGTGCTGGGTGATTATGTCGCTTCCAAGCTGGAAATGGAAGAGGGCGAAGTGCCGCTGTTCATGACGGTCACAGTCGATTACCGTGGTTACATGCTGTTCTTCTACCAGAACGGCAAGTGTGCAAAGATCCCGCTGGCCAGCTATATGACCAAGCAGAACCGCCGCAAGCTGCTGAAAGCCTATAGCGATAAGGAAGAACTTGCCGCAATGCTGCACATTGAGGAAGAAACCGAGCTGGCCGTCTTCACCAGCGGCGGCACCGGTGGCCCACGCTTGATCCTGGTCGGCAGTGCGCTGATTCCCGAAAAGGCTACCCGCGATACCGCCGGTATCAACATGGTAACGCTGAAAAAGAACGCCCGAATCGCCAAAGTGCGCCCGGCGGCGGGGCTGGAACTGAAAGACCCGCACCGCTACCGCGTGCGCACCCTGCCCGCAGCCGGCGCGCTGCTCCGCCAGGAGGACACGACCGAGCAGATGAGTCTGTAAGGAGCAAAAAAAGGCAATGCAATCTTTTTCTGCACAAGGCAGGGTAAAGTTCTTGCATTTTGCTTTTTGGTATGTTATATTATAACCTGTATGAGAGTTAGGGCAGGCCGAAACATCCGTTTTGGCTGTGGCCTGAAAAGGAGTTGCTGTTAATCCATGACCGCTTATGAAATCGCGTTCGGCGTTGTGCTGATCATTGTTTCGGTTCTGATCGTTGTGTTCACTTTGTCCCAGACCCAGAAAGGGCAGGGCCTGTCTGCTGCCATTATGGGTGATAGCAGCTTTATGGCTGCCGGCCGCGAGCGTGGCCTGGATGCCAAGCTGGCCAAAGTGACCAAAATCTGCGGCGCTGTTTTCTTTGTAGCTACGCTGCTGGTTGGTGTGCTGAGTGCCCGCTTGTAATTGAATGAAAGGAGAACGGTCTGGCCAATTTTGTTGGCGTTCCGCTTTCCCTTATTCAGGAACCGTCAACGACCCGCCCAATACCGCGGGTCGTTTTTTATGGGAAAAATAAAAAGGTCACAATGGTGCAGGTGCTGCTGCGAAACCAAAGGCCACGCCTGCTATGGAAGGATCCTGCCGGGTGGCAGGGTGACGTAAACGAGGAGTAAAAACAAAGGCATGGGCCGCTGCCTGTGCCCAACCCAAAGGAGAAAACATGACACCATTACAGAAAAATATTCTTGCGGCGTGCAAGCGCCGCCCCCAGACCCTGCGTGAACTGCAGAATGCTTTGCAGGTGGATAATTCCCGCCTGCGCAACACCGTAACCGGCATGGTAGCTACCGGTATGCTGTCCGCCCGCAACGGTACCTATGTTCCGGGCTTTGCCGTGATGGAAAATACCGATGCCCCCGCTGGCATTCCCTGCACACTGGTCAAGCTGGCGGCCCGCTTCGGCTTTGCGTCCCGCGATGACGGCACCGGCGATATCTTTATTCCCGGCCGCGCCCTGCATGGTGCTATGCCGCAGGATAAAATCATCATCAAACTGTTCGACCACCCCCGTGTGGAGGGCAGCGCCGAGGGTGAAGTGGTGGAGGTGACCACCCCGCACAACACCTTTGCCGGTACCATTGTGCTGACTGAGGACGGCCGCCTTGCCGTGGAGCCGGACGGCTGCCGTGATGTGCGCATTGTGCTGGATAAAAAAGGCGTCAACGGCGCACAGCTGGGGGATAAGGTCGGTGCTATCCTGACCAACCGCGGCCAGCGCCATATGGACCACCGCTGCGCTGTTGCCGAGCGCTTCGGCACTTCCGACCGCGCAGCAGAGTGCGCCAAGGCTGTGCTGTATGGCCGTGATGTCCGCCAGGAATTCCCGGAGGAGGTATTGGCCGAAGCTCACGCATATGATAACGCTCTCATCGACCCCGCCGAAGCTGCCCACCGCGCCGACCTGCGCGGTCTGCCGATCTTTACCATCGACTCTGCCGAGACTAAGGATATCGACGACGCCATCAGCCTGATGAAGACCCAGAACGGCGGCTATGAGCTGGGCGTTCATATTGCGGATGTCAGCCACTATGTCCGCCCGGACACCGCGCTGGATAAGGAAGCTTATGAGCGCGCAACTTCCATCTATTACGCGGATAAAGTCATCCCCATGCTGCCCACCCAGCTTTCCAACGGCATCTGCAGCCTCAATGAAGGGGAGGAGCGCCTGGCGTTCTCCTGCCTGATGCAGCTGGATGAAAGCGGCAATATCCATAGCTATCAGTTCGTCAAGAGCGTCATCCGCAGCCGTGTCAAGGGCGTTTATAAAGAAATTAACGCTCTGTTGGACGGCTCCAATGACCCGGCTCTGGTGACGAAATATAAAGACGTTATGGCTCAGCTGCCCGCGATGACCGAGCTGTACGAAAAGCGCCTGGCTCTGCGCAAAGCACGCGGCGCGATGGACATCGAATCCGACGAAGCCAAGTTGGTCATGGACGAGGAAGGCCGCTGCGTGGATATCGTCAAGCGCACCCGCGGTGTGTCGGAGTGCATGATCGAAGAGTTCATGCTGCTGGCCAACCAGTGCGCTGCCAATGCGGGCCGCACCCATCATGTGCCGTTTGTGTACCGTATCCATGAAGCCCCCGATGCCGAGCGCATGGAAAAGCTGAGCAACACCCTGAAAGCCTGCGGCCTGAACGTCCACTTTGCCGGGGAAGTGCCCACCCAGCTGGAGCTTTCTGCCATTCTGGACGAAACCCGCGGCCAGCCCATCCAGATCCCGGTCCACACCGGTATCCTGCGCAGCATGCAGAAAGCTCGCTACTCTCCGGAGCCGAAAGGCCATTACGGCCTGGTGCTGGCAGACTATGCCCACTTTACCAGCCCCATTCGCCGTTACCCAGACCTTGCCATCCATCGCATCCTGACGGATATGCTGGTGGGCAAGCCGGAGCAGGAGCTCATCAAGGATTATACCGGTTTTGCCACCCACGCCAGCGAGCAGTCCAGCCGCCAGGAAGTTTCCGCCGTGCGCATTGAGCGCGATGTGGAGGACCTGTACAAGGCCGAGTATATGCACAACCACCTGGGCGAAGTCTACACCGGCACCGTGGCAGGTGTAACACCGCGCGGCATTTTTGTGGCGCTGGAAAACACTGTAGAGGGCTTTGTGCCTGCCGCACAGCTCTGCAAGGGCGAAGCCACTGTGGTGGAGGGCGTCAGCATTCTGGACCCGCTGACCGGAAAACGCTGGATGCTGGGCGACCCCGTCAAAGTGCAGGTGGCCGGTGCCAACGTTGCCCTTGGCCGCATTGATTTTGACTATATGCCGCTGTAATCATAGTTTTTTATAAAAAGAGCAAACCAATAAAAGCAAAGCTGCCGTCCCGTACTGATATGTACCCGGTTTTCTGGACACGGGTAAAAATCGAATAATTAAGAATCCATCATGGATGCTTCTCTGAATGTGGAGGGAGGCATCCATTTTGTTTTAGGGCAATACCGCATAATCAGCAATGTGCCAAGAAAAATACACGAGACGATATAAATAAAAACTCCCCGGACAACATCCGAGGAGCCCTTATGCTCATGATAATCATATCCCCATAACCGCTTTTTGTCACAAAGATGGGTTCCTGCGTTTCGTGGCAGCGCTGCGAAATCGCATTGGTATTTTTCAGATCACGAATTGGGATAATTTCGGGCATAAGCTCAGCTCCTTTCGTGGCTTTATTTATGCCACAAAAAGGGCCGCACTGATAACATGTAAAACTGTAAAACAAAAAAGCTACATCCAAATTGAATGTAGCTTCTTTGTGGCGGAAAGAAAGGGATTCGAACCCTTGAGGGCTTTATGGGCCCTACACGATTTCCAGTCGTGCGCCTTAGACCAGCTCAGCCATCTTTCCATCTATTCTGCTGTATCGCCTCACCTGACGACGTGTTATATTATAGCAAGCACATCTGGGATTGTCAAGCAATATTTTGAAAAAAATCAATTTTTTTCAAATAAATTTTAAAAAAGGAAAAAAGAACATATGGAAGAAGTTTTTTTGTAAAAATGATCTGAAATCCAAAGGAGGGTACAAGCACATGCCCTTTTTGCTGCAACCACAATATGGCATGAACTGCCCCGCAAACGCCCCGTTTGTGCAAGACATTTGTGCATACAGATGAAAATTGACATTTCTGTGACAAAGCTCTTGAAAAAATATGAACAGCGTGGTAAAACATAAGGGAACACGGCTCCGGCACCTTTTGGCTGGGGAGGCTGGGCGGATGGCAAGTACCACTGTATGAACCAAAAAGCCATATCAGCTATGCCGTGCTGAAAAAGGAGGCTCTATCATTATGTATCTATTCTTCCGGGATCTTGCAATCATATTGATTGCGGCTAAGTTTTTTGGCCTGATTGCCCGCAAACTCAAGGCACCCCAAGTGGTGGGCGAGATCATCGCCGGTTTGCTGATTGGCCCCTCTTTGCTGGGGGTTGTTCAGCTCAGCGATACCATCTCGGTCTTTGCGGAAATCGGCGTTATTTTGCTGATGTTCTCCACCGGCCTTGGCACCAACCTGAAGCAGTTGATGAAAGCCGGCCCCATTGCAACTCTGGTTGCCTGCGTGGGTGTTTTTGTTCCCTTGGTGGGCGGTACGCTGCTGTATGGTGCGTTCTATGGTCTGGGTGCTATCGGCAGTCCGGAATTTTATAAAGCATTGTTCATCGGCACCATTATGACGGCAACCAGCGTTTCCATCACGGTGGCAACCCTGCAGGAGCTTGGCCAGCTGAAAGGCTTCCTGGGCACCACCATCGTCAGCGCAGCCGTGATTGATGACGTTATCGGCATTGTGGTGCTTACCTGCGTTCTGGGGGCCGGCAGCGGCGAAGAAGGCGGTACCAGCATCGGCCAGGTGTTGATCAACACGGTGCTGTTCTTTGTGGTGGCGGTCATTGTCGGTTTTGTGCTGTACAAGGCCATGACCTGGCTGGATAACCGTAACCCCCACACCCAGCGCATTACCATTGCCAGCCTTGGCTTCTGCTTTGCCATGGCTTACATTGCAGAGCAGTACTTTGGCATTGCCGATATTACCGGTGCTTACATTGCTGGCATCGTGCTGTGCAACATTCATGATGCACCCTATGTGGAGCGCCGTGTCGAAATCAGCAACTATATGATGTTTGCTCCGGTGTTCTTTGCTTCCATCGGCCTCAAAACCGATATCAGCGGCCTGACTCCCGATATCCTGCTGTTCTGTGTCTGCTTTGTCATTGTGGCACTTATCACCAAGATCATTGGCTGCGGTCTTGCAGCAAAGATCTGCAAGTTCAACTGGGCAGATTCCCTCAAGGTTGGCGTTGGCATGATGACCCGCGGCGAGGTTGCTTTGATTGTGGCACAAAAGGGCCTTGCAGTCGGCATGGTGGACGCTGTCTACTTTACCGCTGTTATTCTGCTGATCATCGTATCTTCTGTTGCCACTCCGCTTGCCCTGAAGACGCTGTTTGCCAAGCATCCTTCTGATCACCCCAGCGCAGTGGCTGTGAATGAATCAGGCAAAGCTTGAGTTATATACCGTCAAAATTGCACAAGTAAACAAATCCGGGCTATGGAAATGATCCACAGTCCGGATTTGTTTTTTATTGTTTTATTGTTTATAATCAGTGGCGCACGAAGCCGCCCAGTTCATACTCATTGGTGTATCCGTTGGCAAGCGCCTTGGCGCGCAGCGCAGCGTAAAGCTCTGCGAAAGTGGCCTGTACATAAGGCTCCAGGAAGATGAAACCAATGCCAAAGGTAATGCTGCACAACAAGTACCAGCCAATAAAGGAAAGCTGGAGCACAAAGGTGTTCCACTTTTCACCGTCCATCATCTGCTTGCTCAGCTCCATGGCGCGGCAGGTGGTCAGGTAGGGGTTTTCGGCCATCAGGTAGCCGACCTGCATGTAGCAATAAGACCAGTAAATGCCGGGAATGATCAAAAGGGAACCCAGCGCAATTTTCAGGTTGGTCAGCAGCATAACTTTAACAACATTCAGATACGGGGTGCGGAAGATCGAAGTGACGGTGCTGAACGGTGTTGCCGACTGGCGGCTTTCCATAAAATAGCGGTTGCGGCCGACTGTCAGCGGGTTGATGAGGAACGCTGCCCAGCATAGGCCGATTGCGGCAGCGATCAACATTACGATAATCACCACCCCGGCAAAGGGGGCCAATGCCTGCAAAAGATACTCCTCATTGCCGCTGGTGTATCCACCGCCGGCGTTGCCCTGCCACACCGGGCCGCTCATCATACCGTTCAGTTGGGAAGACGTTACGCGGTATTGCGCCGTAAGGCGGGGGAAAGAATAGCCAATGCCCAACAGGGAAAGAAGTAGGCACAGTCCCACGCTGCGCCAGTACCGCTCTTGCAACGCCTGTTTGGCGTTGGACTTCAAAAGGGAACGGGTCCACATAATTTGTACCTCCTGTTTTGTGGGTTGCAAGCGGATCCTTTTGCCGTGCCGCCTGCGCAACAGCAGAAATGGCGATACGAACAAAGGGAACGCTGTTTGTTAGTCAGTATAACATAGAACTGTGAACTTGAAAAGAACAGAGGATATTTTTTGTACAATAGAGTTCTTTTAAGACAGCAAGAAAATAAAAATAACGCATAACGGACGATTTTGACAAAAGAAAAAGAGCAAAAAGATTTTTGAATTTTTTTTGAAAATATGCTTGACACAGGCCGCCCTGATTGATATAATAATATGCGTCGCAGCGGCAAGGCGGTAGCCTGATGCAAAGCGCGAAGGGTTTGGCCCGGTAGTTCAGTTGGTTAGAACGCTAGCCTGTCACGCTAGAGGTCGTCAGTTCGAGCCTGATCCGGGTCGC